>JAGRBY010001000.1 GCA_020433835.1 Anaerolineae bacterium
TCCCTCCAATGCATTTGGGTATTCGAGGCATCGTCCAAAGCGTGCCGTTTTATGGATGGCTCCTACTATTAGCCGTCGGTACTGGCACCATAATCTGGCTGTGGCACGTAGGCGTTGGTCGATTTTTGTACAATACCGCTATTCGTGTTCAGACGGATTTCAAACAGTGGCAAGAACCGTTTTTTTTGTGGACCGTCGTCTTCATTTACGCGTTTGGATATGCGGCTGTTATTTTCTTATTGAGCAATCGTAGCTTGTTTCCGGCTTATGACTGGCCACGTTACCTAACACCGACCTATCCCTTGATTTTAATTTTGTGGAGTACGGGCTGGGTAGCGTTGTTTAAAGTCATATCCTATGGTTGGCCGAACTGGTCTCGTTCGCTGGCTGTTGCTCTGCCGACTTTACTATGGCTGTTGCCTTACGGTAATCAAACGGTTGGATTTATCCAACAAGCGGCAAAAGGCCAAGAATACACGAGCGTTGAATGGCAACAAAGTCAGGTAATTCATGAATTAGCAGCTATAATTTCGCCTGATGATCGCATTTATAGTGATTCCCCTGGTGTGTTAAGCTTCAGGTTAGCACATCCAGCTCGCTATCTTCCTCATACGGAAGCCAGAGAAGAATTTGTCGATCTGATTTATCAAACGAACCAATTGAAGGGCAATCAGTACGTTATCATTTTTACAGGACCACTTGAAAATACCGATCCTTATTTTAATACGCGTCTCACAGGCGTTGATATAGCCATCATTGCCGCCAATCGATCTGATATTCAAATCGTAGGCGAGTTTGAAGACGGTGTTATCTACCAGCTAGGTCATCCTTCTGGAGCAACGATGTCTTCGCCTGAAAATAATCGAACTTTTTAAAGAGCCATCTTATCTTCTTGTTCCTGTCTGTTTCACGAGTAAGAATGATTTGATAATGCCGCACCGGTTGTTATTAAATTTTTGAGCCGGCGGCTAAATTGTACAAGGAGTTATTTATGAACATCAGCGTTTTTGGGCTTGGCTATGTCGGCAGTGTTACGGCGACATGCCTGGCATGTGACGGTCATACAGTTTACGGCGTCGATATAAACCCACAGAAGGTAGAAATGATCCATGCCGGCCAAACGCCGGTTGTGGAACCGGGTTTGGGCGAGATGACGAAAGAGGTTGTCCAATCTGGCCATTTGAAGGCCAGCCTGGATACGACGGCTGCTGTACACGGCAGTGATATTAGTTTAATTTGCGTTGGTACACCCAGCAATGACAATGGCAGCCTCAGGCTTGATTTTGTTGAAAATGTTTGCCGAGAAATTGGTACGGCGCTGGCAACCAAGCAAGATTATCACGTGGTCGTGATCCGAAGTACCGTTTTGCCCGGTACAGTCGACGAAAAGATGATCCCAATATTAGAGCAGTATTCGGGTAAGCAAGCCGGCACCGACTTTGGAGTCTGCATGCATCCGGAGTTCCTGCGAGAGGGGAGTGCCATCCGTGACTATATTCAACCCAATCTGATCGTGATCGGCGAGTACGACCAGTGCAGCGGCGATGCCGTTCAGCAGTTGTACGAGAAAATGAATGCCCCGCTCAACCGAACATCAATCCGAACTGCCGAAATGGTTAAGTATGTTAGCAATGCTTTCCACGCACTTAAGGTTACATTTGCCAATGAGATTGGTAATCTCAGTAAAGCCCACGGCATTGACGGGCAAGAAGTTATGCAGATTTTTGGACAAGACGCCCTGCTTAATATCTCAACGGCTTATCTAAAACCCGGCTTTGCTTTTGGCGGCTCGTGCTTACCCAAAGACGTACGCGCGCTGACCTATCGTGCCAAAGAACGTGATGTAGATACTCCTTTACTCAACGCCGTTTTGCCCAGCAACCAGAAACAGGTTGAGTTAGGTATAAAAATGGTCGAATCAACAAAACGTAAGAAAGTGGGAATTCTAGGTCTGAGCTTTAAGCCCAGCACCGACGATCTGCGCGAGAGCCCGGCTATAACCATGGCAGAAACACTATTGGGCCGTGGTTATGAGATTCAAATTTTTGATGATCAGGTACAGTTATCCCGGCTGATGGGTGCTAACAAAAACTTTTTGGAAAGCGAGCTTCCTCATATCGTCTCCCTGATGTGCCCTTCGATAGAGCAGATAGTCTCCGAGTCTGAGGTGCTGGTCATTACTCATGGCAGCAAACTTTTTCATCAGGTACCGCACTTGATGAATGGTCATCAGGTGTTGATCGATTTGGTCGGTATCGCCAAAGATAGTAATGGTCATATGCAAAGCCTGTATGACGGTATCTGCTGGTAATCGTAAATTTCTGTAAGGTTGAATTGTAATGACTAAACCGCACGTGCGCTATGTCGTGTTTCGCTATGGCCACCATTCTCCCCATTCCGGCTACGCCAGAACGGCCGAGTTCGGTGTATCCGAATACGACGGCGAGATAATAACAGTATCCAAACCTTTACCCAAGGC
>JAGRBY010001001.1 GCA_020433835.1 Anaerolineae bacterium
CCTCCGTGGCTGACATTAAAGATTATCTCAAGCAAAGGGATCACTATTGGCGTCAACCTCAAGATACAGGGTTCTGCTCGTCTAACTGCACCATGAACGATATTGGCATCTGGGTCCATTCAAGAAATGCAGGCTATCATAATTATGAAGCCCCTCTAAGTTGGGATGTCCGATTAGGTGTCAGCCAACGACATGAAGTGCTGGCCGAAGTTGAGCCAACGATAAACCCAGGCCAGGTTCATAATGTCTTAAACCAGATTGGGTTCTTTGAAAAACAAATCAACGATGCCGTGGTCATTGAGGGGGAAGATAAAAACGGCAATAAATTCCTGTGCGCCTATGTTGTCGCTAATCAAAAGCTAACAGCCTCAGAACTCCGAACGTATCTGGCCGAGTCGTTACCGGCCTACATGATCCCCGCTCGCTTTGTGCAGCTTCAGGAGATACCATTGACTCCGAATGGCAAAGTCGACCGCAAAGCGCTGCAAGCCTCTGAAGAACGTTATCTGGGGCTCAATCATAATTACACAGCCCCTAGGACACCAACCGAAGCGACACTGGCCGCGCTGTGGGCTGAGGTGTTGGAGGTGGAGCCAATTGGCATTCACGACAACTTCTTTAAACTGGGCGGTCATTCATTACTGGCCACCCAACTCATCGCCAAAATCCGAGACACTTTTCAAATTGACCTGCCGTTACGAACGCTGTTTGAAGCGCCGACTATTGCGGCCATAGCCGACTTTATCGCTCAATCCCGATCCACTGAGATGGCAACTGAGACGATGTCTACCGCCAGCTCATCCTTGCGGCGAACCTCAGCCCGGCCCCTGCCCCCACACTTGCTCAGCCTCCAAACCGAAGGGAGTCGTCCCCCCTCTTCTTAGTCCATCCGGTGGCCGGGGTCGTCTTTCCCTACTATGAACTGGCCCGGCAGTTGGGAACTGAGCAGCCGGTCTACGGCCTGCAATCGGTCGGAATTGCCGGCGAAGCCCAGCCCTTAACCCGGATCGAGACGATGGCCGAAATGTATCTGCAAGCCATCCGCCAGATCCAACCTGAAGGGCCTTATCAACTGGCCGGTTGGTCCTTTGGGGGGGTGGTCGCTTTGGAGCTGGCTCAACAGTTACATCAAGCCGGACAGACGGTCGGCTTATTAGCCATCATCGATACGCCTTTGGCGGTATCAACCCTGGGCGCGTCCAGGCTGTTCTTGACAACTGTCTTGCCCTACTTGTGGCCATATATGGCGGATTATTTGGCACAACGCTCAGTCCTTCTTCAGCCCGGAGTAACGGAGCGACAGCCTTCCTGGTTGGCCCGCAAGTTGGGGAGGCTCTTCCAGAAAAAAGATAGGGCAGACGCCTCCCCCAAGTTGAATTTCGATACGCCGGGGGTGCAGCGCCTGCTGCGGGTTTTGCAAGCCAATATCCAGGCCGGCCGGCAGTACAAACCTGAGCGATATCCGGGGCAGGTAACCTTGTTCAAGACAGCGATCAACCATCGAGGTGTTACGTGGGGCTGGGGTGACGTTGCCACTGGTGGGATTGAACTGCACTCACTTCCTGGACATCATATGAACCTATTGCGTTCACCTCAGGTGGAGGTGTTGGCTGAGCAGTTGGCGGCCTGTCTGGCTCAACCGAATGGAGATGACCCCCGTGTCTTGACGGCGGTAGCCTAATCAATCGCCATCGGGTATAATCAAATATGAAGGGTAGCCTAAGGATACTATGGCAAACTATGGTCGCTTAATACGCATCGCCTCAGATGGCGCTGAACAGGTCTTCCCCTTGACGGTCTCTGAGCTAACCATCGGCCGGGATGAGAGTAATGATATTGTCTTGGCCGACCCAAAAGTGTCGCGTCTGCACGCTCGCCTGGCATGTAGTGACCAGGGCTGTGTGCTGATCGATGCCGGCTCGGGTAACGGTACCTTTGTTGAGGGACAGCGGATTGAGCAGATGACTCTCAAGTCAAGTAACCTCCTTAAGCTGGGCGACAGTACCCTGCGTTTTGAGGCCGCCCCCTCAATCGGTCGCCCCAAACGGACTGGGGCAGGCAGGTCAGATCGGCAGTTGTTGCATCAATTTCTGGATGAGATAGCCCAAGGCCCGGAGACGACCGAACCGCCTAGCCAACAGGACTCTCTGCGAGATCGGCTGCTGCGGGTGCCCCGATTGGTCATCCACACCCCCACCCAAACCTGGGAACATCGGCTCCAACATCAGGATCACTGGACTTTGGGTCGCGGTGACGACAATGACATCGTGATCGGCCACCAAAAAGTGTCACGCCACCATGCTCGTATCGAGCGAGACGGGGACGCCTTCATCATCCGGGATTTGGGCAGCGCCAACGGCACCTTTTTAGGCCAGCAACGGCTTGAGCAGCATACCCTGCGCCATATGGACACGCTGAATATAGGTCACGCGCAGCTCATCTTCAAAGACGCCTCCCACTTCGAGCAAGACGTGG
>JAGRBY010001002.1 GCA_020433835.1 Anaerolineae bacterium
AAAAACCCTGGTTTCTTGTCGCAATACTTTTTAGCCGGTTTAACGCAGTCAGGATAGGTCATGCTACAACGCAACAAGCTGAATATCGATAACCGGCTTATTTTTTGGGTGAGCCTGTTGTTGGTCATCGGAGCGGCTATCATTATCCGGATAGACCTCATCGAGCGTTTTCGGGTATCGTACGATGAAGCGATCCATTTGGTGTGGTTACGCTTACTCGATGCCGGTTATGAACCCTATCGCGAGATTTATGTGACCTATCCGCCGCTTTATCTGCTTTCCATCGAGGCCCTGTGGAAGCTGTGGCCTACGGAAGTAGCGCAGCGCTGGTTTAGTGTCGGCTTTGCCATCTTTGGAGCCATTGGCACGGCGTTACTCACGCGCCGTATCGCCGGATCGTTGGCCGGGGTGTTAGCAGCTGTGTTCATTCTGTTTTCGCCGGTTTTACTCAAACCGTCCCGCGAGGTAATGGGCGAATTTCACGCGGTGGCCTGGGCGGTCTGGGCTATCTGGTTTATCGTGGGGTATCAAGCGGCTTCACGTCCACTGTGGCAGCGCACCTATCTGGTTTTATCCGGCCTGTGCCTGGCCGCGAGTTTGCTTACCAAATTGCTCTTGCCGTTTATCATCCCGCTTATTGGGGGCGTCATTATCAGCCGCCATTGGTCTGCAATTTCTACTGCGCCGCGCCGGTGGCAACCGCTGCTGCTTGATCTAACCTGGTGGGCTATGGCGATGATTGGTCCGGCTGTTATCCTCTTATTTATGATTTACGATACCCAACCGCTGCTGAACCAGGTGATCGGTCAGCGCCTCCAGGCCCGCGAGGCTTACGCGGCTGCCGCTGGAGATTGGTGGGGGCTGCGCTTTGCCTTTATGCTTGGTTTTGCCCGGCAGGAGCTGTTTCTGGTTGTTGCGGCACTGCTGGGGGGCGTGATCACCTGGCTCTCTTATCGGCGCTACTTCTGGCTGCTCGGCTTTTGGCTGCTCACGGCCGGGGCCTTTTTGGCCATACATACCCCTCTGCGGGAAAAGCATCTGCTCATCTTGATCCCTGTTCTGGCTGCTTGGGCTGGTATTGGCCTGGCCTGGTTGTTTTTATCGCTGCAGCGGCGGCGCTTTTCAACGGCAGCGATTGCGGGCTTGATTGTGTTGTTTATCCTGGGTTCGCGGCAGATACCGGCGATATTGGCCTATCATCACAATACTACCACCGATTTGCCCGTACCCGCTGATGATGAGCAGCAGATGCTGGCCTTTATCGAGGCGGTCACTGCGCCGGACGATTGTATCATTACCGACCATACGCCCTTACTCTATTGGAGCCGGCGCTTGACCCCCCCTGAGTTAGCCGAAATGTCCGGCAATCGCCTCAGTGCCGGGGCATTAACAACCGAAGAGCTGGTTGAAATTTCGGAACGGTATGCCTGCCCCGTGGTGGCCCCTGTGGCTAACCGTATCATCGACAGCACGCCGGACTATCTGGTCTGGGTCGACGCCCATTATTTGGGCCGGGTTTACTTTCAAGAAATCCCGGTGTATTTTGCTAAACGCGAGGCGGCTCCTCCGCCTCAGCAGCCGCTTCAGGCCGAATTTGCCGGGCAAGTTGCTTTCCACGGCTACAAACTGCCGCAGCAGCCGGTGACGGCCGGCCAAAAACTGCCGCTGCGGCTCACCTGGGAGCGATTAGCGCCTTTGAATGAGGATTACAAATTCTTTGTCCAACTGCGAAACAGTGAAGGCGCAACCGTCGCCAGCGCCGATTATCAACCTTACGCCGGTTTACTGCCCATCGGTACGTGGCCGGAAAAGCTGCCTCTGGAAACCGTGACGTGGTTGACCCTACCGGATGACCTGCCGGCGGGTGACTATCCGCTTTACATCGGTCTCTACCAGCCTTTTGGTGATTTTCAAAGAATGCCGCTAACCGGCGACACGTCTGGAGAGAATGCGCTGGTTATAGGGCCTTTGCAGGTCAGGTAAGGTGCGCTTAGAAACACTGAAGCACTGAAAGGGATGATGTCACTGATGCGCATTTGCATCATCCACGCTTATGTTGCCTGACCCTTGTAGGTCGAGAATCTAGCAAGAAACTTGGTTTTTAGCGTTAAAAAGAGATGCTTTCTGCCCCAAAAAGGTATCAGTTAGGCATCAAAAACCTGGTTTTGTCTAAATTAAGCATGTTGCCCAATTGAGCACCCCTATAAGCCTTTGCGGGTCTCATGTTTAAGAAAAACCTGGTTTCTAACGCTACCACGATTGTGTGCAGAGCTAGCAATACGTGGTAGCTCTGCATTAAACCGGGGAAATGGGAGAACGACGGAAGATCAACAAAATAATCGACAGAATTAACAAGATTTACTGAATTTTGACGATAAAATCGTGATAATCTTGCCGTAGGTTCTGTCTAATTATTCTTGGCTCAATATGGATTGCAAGGAGATCATAGAAATGGAGGCCATGGTCATGCCCG
>JAGRBY010001003.1 GCA_020433835.1 Anaerolineae bacterium
TGCGACAGTTTGCTGATTGCCTTTCATGATTTCACTCCTTTTAGACTTATTTCGGCGCCTTTCAAAAAAATCGCCCAGGAAGCTCGATTCTCCCATCAACTCCTGATGAAACATCACTATGTTATGTCGGCGTACTCCCCTCCCGCGTAGTACTGCCCGACCAATGCTTCTCGCGATTCCCCGCATTCATGCAGCCATCGACGGGTGATTTGCCTGCGTCCAGCGAGTTTCCCTTGGATACGCCCTGGCCGACATCGTTAGCCACAATCGGCCTAACCGCGATTGGAAAGGTTAGCGACGAGTCTTCGTAGTCTTGTAACCTTCGCAGGTGCAACCAGGCACAATAAAAACCTTGCTTTCCAATTCGCGTTGATGTTTGATGGTTATACGGCGCTTTGGGGTTACACCTTTGGCATTAAGCCGTCATCGTATAGGGCCGAACTTCTTGCTCTAAGCGTTGAGCCAATTTATCCGCTGTGATATCAAGGTCATAGTCCATTTGCAACCCCAGCCAAAATTGGGGCGACATGTCAAAGTATTTCCCCAATCGTAAGGCCGTATCGGCTGTAATCCCCCGTTTACCCAAGACAATTTCATTAATCCGGCGCGCGGGGACACCGATACTCAAGGCCACCTTATTTTGACTGAGGCCTAGCGGCTTCAAGAATTCTTCTAATAACACTTCCCCTGGGTGAATCGGGTTTAATTTCTCGTCACTCATTGTGCCAACTCCTAATGATAATCGACAATTTCCACCTCGTAAGCATCCGCTTCTCGCCATTCAAAACAAATACGCCACTGGTCATTGATCCGAATACTATGCTGCCCCGTCCGGTCACCGCCTAATTTCTCTAAACGATTGGCCGGCGAAACTCGTAAATCCTGGAGTGTCGTGGCCCGATTGAGCATTCGTAATTTACGCAACGCGACTTGTTGGATTGTGGGCGGCAATTTACGAGAGCGTTGGCGATTAAATATCTTTTCCGTCTCTTTCGACTTGAACGAGCGTATCATCCTTAAATTATAGAACGACGCTCGTTAAACACCAAACGGTAAACAAAAAGGGAGGGCTTGATTTAGATTGATGTGTTTTCGGCTCGAAGTCGCGAGGGATGATGTTTAGCCGTATAACGCCTCCGCCTAACCCGACCCCATACAGACTTTGCCTGACGACAACCCCAAAGTGTCAAAACCAATTTCAATAAAAAGCGCAGGGGCCGGGTTCGGGTTCGGGTTCAGACGGATTATTAGGGTGTATACTGGCTTGAAAGGGCTTTTCTATTTGAACAATTCAGCCATCTCCGAAACAGCTTCCAAAATATCAACGATCTGGACTAACGACTTGCGATACTCAGGATATTCACGAACTTTCAAGAAACTGCTATCATATTGTTTTTCAAAATCCGTCCAGAGTCGATTATTGCGGCACATGATACCGCTGAGTGTACGTTCCCCTGAAAAGAACTTGAGAGGATGAGTTAAACCTATGATGGTAACTATTCAGGAGATCGACTTCTCCTTTTTCGCTGGGATTTGGGGATGCGGGGATGATTTTTTAGTAAAATCTCCTAATCTTCTCATCCCCGCTATAGATCTGTCGTCTTAGCTGTGTCTGCTGAAAAAATACGCCATCCTTTAATAAAACCCCACACTACAAAGATTAAAGCTAAGAATGCAGAAATTATAGCTATTATCCACGCTATAATTCCCCATATGAGGAATGCTCCACAAGCAGAACCTACACATCTCCCTGCAATTTCTTGCTGATCATAGCTAAACGCCTCAGAACCACAAAAAGAACAGGCTAGCGATAAAACTATAAATAAGCTTACATAACCTAAAATTTGCAAACAAGATATATCGGAATCTTTATTTTTGCGGGTTTCTCTATGATCCTTGTAAATGGTGACTTTAGATAAAGCATCAATTACAGCCTCACAAAAACCGTCTTTCGTTGTAAGATAAAGTTTTACCGGCTTAACGTCGTAGGTAAATTCAAGAATATTTCGAGCCTCATTTTGATATTTGACATTCACAGCAGACATCTTGTCAAAATCATAACGAATTACTTCTCCGTTCGTTCCCTCCCAAGAAGTGATAGCCTGATTTGTCAAGACAAACCCTCTTAACCATGATTGCTGATGTAGACTTGCCCTCGGCTGGCCACCTGGATAAGGAAAGTCCCAACAAGCAATAATTGTTTCGTTCGGACGTTGAGGTTCGTATCTAAATACACGAATATCGAGTATGTCCATTGGAAAATCTTTATAGAGAACAGTTGTCATAACAAAGACCTCTCTATAGGCTATTCTGAAAATTTTAGCGAATACATTCTACGGCAAACGCCCTAACGCCCCCGCCTAAGCCGACCCCATGTAGTGATTGCCTAAAAGCAAGCCCAAAGTGGCAAAACCAACTTCAACAAAAAGCGCCGTGTCTGGGTTCGGCTTGAGGCGGATTGTTATATT
>JAGRBY010001004.1 GCA_020433835.1 Anaerolineae bacterium
CCCCTCCTGCCTGATTACTTCCAGCGTCGCGCGGTATTTTTGATAAGCTTGTTCAGACATAGCAGCCTCCTTTTGCGATTGCCGATAGAACAACAAAGAAAAATAGTCCACAGATGGACACAGATTATCACAGATAGGAAAAAATGGTTTGATGGATAACTTACGTCGTAGACGCGGCGTTAAGAGACTCGACCACAAGCAGCGGGTCTGGGTCCCGCCTGCGCGGGATACGAACACCTTAGTTGTAAATCAACCAATTAATCAGGTACGTGCCGGAGTCACAAAGCTAGCTTTGTGACTCCCCGATTAATTGCTAAAACCACAAGTAAATTGTTCTCCCCGTGGCATAATTCATCCCCTAATCAATTCAATCTGTGTCCATCTGTGTCCATCTGTGGACTAAAAAACGTCTTTACAGACCTACCTGTAACTGAGATTATGCCTCAATTTGGGTGCCAAAGCCAGCCGCTTGGGCTTTGCGGAAGGCCAGTAGGGCGATGGCCGTGTCTTGAGCGCCGGTGCCGGTCAGGTCGGCCACGGTAATCTGCTGATCGTTTTGGCGGCCCAAAGTGCGGCCGGCGGTGATGTCGCCCAGCTCGATGACGTGGGGGTCATCTTCAGACAGCAGCCCGGCTGTGCGGGCGTGATGGAGTTCGCCCAGCCGGAAGGCCTGCGATTTACGGTCGCAGACGACGACATCGGCCCGGGCGATGACATCGGCGTGAAGCTCCTGCTTGCCCTCGGCATCCGATCCCATGGCGGTGATGTGCAGGCCGGGGTGCAGCCAGTCGGCCTGCACCACAGGGGATTTGGCCGGGGTGGTGGTAATCAGCAGGTCGCTGCCGCGTACCACGGCTTCGGCGCCGGCAAGCGCCTCGACAGTTACGCCTAACTCTTGGCGCATGTCAGCCGCATACTGTTCAACCCGCTCCGGTGTTTGGCTGTAGACCAGCAGCCGCGTGAAGCGGCGCACCAGCGCCAGGGCACGCACTTGATACCGCGCCTGCGCCCCGGCCCCGATAACCCCGACCGTGTCGATGGTTTGCCGGGCCAGATGCCGGGCGGCCACCGCGCCCGCCGCGCCGGTTCGGACATCGGTTAGATAGCCGTTGTCCAGCAGCAGCGCTTCGGGGAAGCCGATTTTGGCGCTGAGTAGGATCATCAAGCCGCCCAGGCTGGGCAGCCCTAACTGGGCATTGTTGAAAAAGCCGGAGGACATCTTGACGGCGAAGCTGTCAAGCCCCTCCAGATAGGCGCTTTTAATATCGACTTCGCCGTTGTTCTCCGGCACTTCAACCCGCATAATGGGCGGCATCATGGCCTGTCCGTTGGCCAGCCGGGTAAAGGCATCGGCCACAGCATCGACTATTTCTTGATCGATCTGCACGCACTGGCGTAGTTCGCGCTCGGTGAGAATGGTTATCTGCATTGATCCTCCGTGATGATGTAATTTTTCTCACGCTGCCAATGGATGGTGAAAGCGGGGGGTAGGGGGTAGGCAGTAGGGATTAGGGGGTGAAATCCAGGGATGCCGACTTCCTACGCCTTACGCCCATGTAATTGGCAGCAGTGATAAGGTCGGGGTGATGGTTAGGGGGTTCTGTCCACGACCATCGCCCTCCCGAATAAGGGTTACGGATGGAAATCTGTAACCCGATACTCTATCGACTTTAGTCGCCGGGAGCCACGCCGGATTAAAATCCGAGGTGTACGGGTGGCGGATGTATATCCGCCACCATCGCAACCGCTCACAACTCTACAAACTCCACGAACTCATAAAACTCTACCAACTCTAATGGCGCAGCACCGCATTAAAGAAGGACTTTGTCCGGTCATTCTGCGGGTTGCCGAAGATTTGCTCGGGCGGGCCTTGTTCGACGACGCGGCCTTTGTCGAAGAAGACGACGCGGTCGGAGACCTCGCGGGCGAAGCCCATTTCGTGGGTAACCAACAGCATCGCCATTTCGCCCTCGTCGGCCAGTTCGCGGATGACATTGAGCACTTCGCCGACCAGTTCGGGGTCGAGGGCAGATGTGACCTCGTCAAAGAGCATCACTTTGGGGCGCATAGCCAGGGCACGAGCAATGGCCACCCGCTGCTTTTGGCCGCCGGAGAGCTGCGAGGGGTAGTGGCCTAATTTATCGGCCAGCCCCACCTTTTTAAGCAGTTCGATGGCCCGCTGTTCGGCGTCGCCTTTGGGGACTTTCAGCACGTGGATGGGGGCCTCGGTGACGTTGCGCAGGGCGGTCATGTGGGGGAAGAGGTTGAAGTGCTGAAAGACCATGCCGATGTTGCCTCGGACTTTGCGCAGATGCTTTTCGCCGGCCGGAACCATTTTGCTGCCGGACTTTTGGTGCCACAACGGCTCGCCGTCGACCCAGATAACGCCGTCATCGGGCTTTTCGAGGGTCATCAGCACCCGCAAAATGGTCGTCTTACCGGAGCCGCTCGGTCCGACGATGG
>JAGRBY010001005.1 GCA_020433835.1 Anaerolineae bacterium
TGCGCGGCTGGCGCGAACTGGACAGCCGCATCCAGGAATGGACTGGGGGAGAGGGCGCACAATGCCGCCTGTTGGTAGGGATGCAGCGTCTGCCCCAAGAGGAGCTGCGCCAGTTGTTCAGTTTTCGGGAAGATGGTGGGCGCATTGATCGTGCCACAGCCGTACGCCTGAAGAACCTGCTGGTGACTGAATTCCGCCGCCAACTGGTTATCGGCGCACCTACCGACGCCGATGAAGCCGGACTACGTCGCCTAGCACAGCAGCTGCGTGACAGCCAGGTTGTTGTCAAGCTTTTCCTGCGCCATACACTGCACGCCAAGCTCTATCTGCTGTTTCGTCACGACCACAACACCCCGATTATCAGCTACATGGGCAGCAGTAACCTCACCTTTTCCGGCCTCTCGGGTCAGGGGGAACTCAACGTAGATGTGGTGGAGCAAGACGCGGCCGACAAGTTAGCACAGTGGTTTGAGGACCGGTGGCAAGACGGCTTCTGCCTGGATATTTCGGCCGAACTGGCCCAGGTGATTGACGAGAGCTGGGCCGGCGAAAAGCTGCTACCACCCTACCAAATCTACTTAAAAATGGCCTATCACCTCTCCCACGAAGCCCGCGCCGGGCTGACGGAGTTTGCCATCCCCACCATCTTCGGCAACCAACTTTTCGACTTCCAGACCGCCGCCGTGCGTATTGCCGCCCGTCACCTTAACCAGCGGGGCGGGGTACTTATCGGTGACGTGGTTGGCCTGGGCAAGACCCTGATGGCGACGGCTGTGGCCAAAATCTTTGAGAACGACTTTCTAATGGACACGCTCATCATCTGCCCCAAAAACCTGGTGGATATGTGGCAAGATTACGTTGACCGCTACGATTTACGGGCCAGGGTCCTGTCCATTACCCGTGCCCAAAGCGATTTGCCGGACATGAAGCGCTTCCGGTTGGTGCTGATTGACGAAAGCCACAACTTGCGCAACCGTGAAGGCAAACGATATCGCGCCATTAAAGAATACATACAGAAGAACGAGAGCCGCTGCATTTTGCTTTCAGCCACGCCCTACAACAAGAGCTACCAGGACTTATCCAGCCAACTGCGCCTTTTCCTGGATGAAACGGCCGATCTCGGTATCCGCCCGGAGAATCTGCTGCGCGAGATTGGGGAAAGCGAACTGCGGCGCAAGTACCAGTGCGATCCGCGCTCGCTGACCGCCTTTGAAAAGAGCGAATCGCCGGCCGATTGGCGCGAGCTGATGAGCCTGTTTATGGTGCGTCGCACACGTAGTTTTATTCGTGAGAATTACGCCACCCTTGACCGGGCCAACGGTCGGCGCTACCTCACCTTTGCCGATGGCACCCGGGCCTATTTCCCCACGCGCCACCCACGACGAGTCAGCTTCACCCTTGACGACAATGACCCTTACGACCAATATGCCCGGCTCTATGCCGACGACGTGGTGGAAGGCATCAATAACTTACACCTGCCGCGCTATGGCCTGGGCAACTACGAAATCAAGAATCCAGCGCAGCCACCCAACGGGAGTGAGCAAAAACTCCTGGAAGACCTGTCTCGTGGCGGCCGTCGCCTGATGGGCTTTAGCCGTACCAACCTGTTCAAAAGGTTAGAGAGTAGTGGTTACGCCTTCTTGCTCTCCGTCGAGCGCCACATCTTGCGCAATTACATTTTTATTCATGCCCTGGAAAACGGACTGCCACTACCCATCGGGACACAAGGCGCAGAGATGCTGGACACCCGCTTTGAGGATGCTGATGCCGAAGCAATCGGCTACGACACGTCCGGCCTGCTGGATGAAAGCGAAAATGGTAATAGTAACGGCCCGGTCGATGTGGCTTTTGGCCGCTTGCATAATGAACCTGCTTTTAGGCAGCAGGCGCAATCGGTGTACGAACTGTACGCCAGTCGTTACCGTCGCCGCTTCAAATGGATTCGTTCCGACCTCTTTCAGAGAAGACTGGTCAAGGACCTGCGTGAAGACGCGGAGGCGTTGACCCATATTTTGCACCTTGCCGGCGAATGGGACCCCGGCCGGGATGCCCAGCTCAATGCCCTACACAACCTACTGACCGAGACCTATCCCCACGACAAGGTCCTCATTTTCAGCCAGTTCGCTGATACGGTACGCTACCTGGAGCGGGAACTAAAAGCTCGAGGAGTAGCGCGTGTGGCTGGCGTTACCGGTGATGATGAAAATCCCACCGCCCTTGCCTGGCGTTTCAGCCCGGTAAGTAACGACAAGCGGGACAGGGTCAGCCCGGCCGGGGAGCTGCGCATCCTCATTGCCACCGACGTCCTCAGCGAAGGACAAAACCTGCAAGACGCCCACATCGTCGTCAACTTTGACCTGCCCTGGGCCATCATCCGCCTCATCCAGCGTGCCGGCCGGGTAGATCGCATTGGCCAACAAGCGGCAGACATCTACTGCCACGCCTTTCTACCCGCCGCCGGAG
>JAGRBY010001006.1 GCA_020433835.1 Anaerolineae bacterium
TTACGTTTGTGTTGTTAGGCGTTGCCACCCCGGATGAACTAATTAAGGATAACACTCGAACGCCGTTTAACATCGGCATGGAGATCGCGTTAAATGATTTCACCGAAGATGAGTGTCTCCCTTTTCGCCAAGCGCTGCAAGAAACTTATCCGGAACAGGGCGCGCTCTATTTCAGTCAAGTTTATGCCTGGACTCGCGGCCACCCCTATCTCACCCAAAAATTATGCGATGCGGCACTAAAACCAAGGACGTTACAGGCTAACAGTGTTAACCTCAGCTTAGTGAATGATCTGGTCCGAGAGTTATTTCTGGCAGCCGAGAGCCGCACCGAAAGCAATCTTCAGTTTGTCCAAAGTAGAGTCATTGGCGACTCCTACGCCCAAGAAATGTTACGGGTTTACAAACGGATCTTGCGGCCTGATCTCCCCGTCTCTGATGATAAGCAATCGCCCCCCATTACGCGATTAAAACTCTACGGGTTGATTCTAGCCAAACACGGTCAATTAGAGGTAAGAAACAAACTTTACGCGCAAGCATTTGGTTCAATTTGGGCCGACGACATGTTAAAAAGTCTGGGCCTGGGGTTGGGCGATAAGTACAAAATTATCCACAGAATCAGTGAAGAGGGATTGGTAACCGTTTACTTGGCCGAAAAAAAAGAGAGTAACCCAGCTCAAGCTCTGGCCTTAAAGGTACTACACGTCCCTGAAGATAACCATGAGAATGGTTGGACTGACTATGCCAAGCATCTGGAACATATCGCCAAACGGGTGACCGAAGCCCAACATCCTCACGTAGTCGATATATTCGATATTGGCTGGGGCGATGAAAGAACATTGTACTTTGCCATGGAATATGTCCCGACCGGCAGCTTGCGCCGACGACTGAAAGCCGGCCCGGTGTCGCGGAACGAAGCAGTGGAAATTATCAGACAGGTCAGTACGGCTTTGACTTATGTCCACCAACAATCTATTTTTCATCTGGCCGTCAATCCCGGTGATGTCTTGCTTGATCACCGGGATGAAATATTACGGGTCGTCTTAACCGATTTCGGTTTTGCTAAATTCTTACTGGCATCTTCTTATGCTTCACCGCAAGCCAATCCGCTTTTTCTAACCTCTCACTACGTAGCGCCTGAATATAAAGATCAACCCGACCGGTTGAGTCCCGTCCTTGATATTTATGGTTTGGGGGTTACGCTCTTTGAAATGCTGGCTGGCAAACTGCCGCTAACCCGGCAGCCCGGCGAACCGCTGCCAACCCTGGCTGAGGGGTTTCCCAGACAATACACCTTTTTTGATGAAGTCATCAACCGGGCTACAGCCGCCAACCCGCAAGAGCGATATCCATCGGTGGCAGCGTTTATTGAGGCCGTTGAAGAGGCTAACCAACAAGCCGAACAATTTGAGCAGACCGAACAGAAAAAACGGGCCGCCAGTATCATCGACGCCGCTCAAATTTACATCCAAAGTGGATCTTACGATCACGAAAAAGCATTACCGATGATTGAGGCCGCGCTGGACACCTATCCTGACTATTTGGACGCTCTGATTTTACGTGGGCGGATACGGTTACAACGGGGACAAATTGCCGAAGCCCTGGCTGATTATCAAAAAGCCTATGAAAAAGAGCCGGATCTTTCCTCTGACGTGGGGCAGGAGTATCTGCAAATTTTGAGCCGAATGGCCGAAAATGCGTGGGAGCAGCAGCACTATCATGAGGCCATTTCGCATTACCGAACAATTCGTCGTACCTTAGCCGCCTATCCTGAAAAAACGGATTTTATGGAGCAAATGGAACAGCAAGCCTTGGGCAAGCTGATTGAATATGAACAACACAAAATAGCCACAGCCCAAACTGAAATTGACCGGCTGCAAGCGTCGAGCGTGTCAAATCGGGATGATATTTTTCAACCCTATCTAATGATTGATCAGGCTTACCGGAGTTTGATCGTGCTCGAACCTGATCAGCAAATTTGGCTCGTTCACAGAAAAAGCAATCTTAAAGCCCAGGCCATGTTGCGAGTTAAATTAGCGAATGAGGCGCTTCAAAAAGCCGACCCTGATCACACCACGGCCTTAAAACATTACCACGCCATTCGGGATATCGAAAAAGCTGATTTTCCTGAACTCTCTCAGGACATGGGTCTCGATTTAAAAAAGACCATTACCGATTTGCGACGCATTGTTGATTACACCGGCAAATATAACCAGTTTCTCGAATATATCGAAATTCAGGACTATCAGACAGCTTTAGATTATCTCAAGCAAGAATTTATTAAGACCGGCAATTACGAATATAGAGATGTAGCTCGCTGGTTATGGGGCCTACTGTACGTGACTAAAGAAGGCGAACTTCCTAAAGAGTGGAACATATTACCGGCCTTTCGTCCCATGAGTGATCGATTAGTGCAGCTCAAACAAGATCAGATCGACCGATTAAAAGAGCAACTCAAAC
>JAGRBY010001007.1 GCA_020433835.1 Anaerolineae bacterium
AACGCGGCCAGCCCTAAGCCCGCCAACTGAGCACGCAAGGTATCGGCATCTTCGGCGGTGTTAAGCTGGGCGGTCAGCGCATCGCTATCGAGCTGGGCATAGTGCAGCGCCTGCGCTGCCAGCCGGGGGATATCCTGGCCCAGGATCGCTGCGGCCTGTCGCCCTAAAATACGGCGACCCCGGGCCGGCAGACCAACCACAAAGCGGGCTTCGACAAAGTCAGGCGTAACGATGATGGCTGATCGCTCTAAGATTTCCTGGCCGGGGCTGTCCATGGCGATGAGGCCGCTTTTGCCAGAGCCTCGGCTGCGGTCGCTCACATTGCGACAGGCGCGGGCAAAGCTACGGGCCAGATAGTCGCGCAAGGCAATCGCGCGGCTGCGGTTGGCGTAGGTGGCGGCTGGCAAGGCGGCGACGGTCATCGGCAGGCGCACCCGCAGGCGTGACGGGGCGGCGAAGGGATCGCCCTGGACGTGATCGATGTGCAGCGTAAAGTCATCGAAAGTATAACTACCGCGAATATCTTTGTAGGCCGGGTAGCCCTTGCCGTCGATACGATCAAGGTTTTTTTGAAGGTCTGCCGTGGTCTGAACCATAATTTTTCCTCGAACTTTATTCTCAGTTTGTCTTAAGCTATAATGGATAGAATAAGAGGAGTAATTGTTTTTTATACAATTCGATACCAAGCTGCCACGCTTTCTACCCTATTCTGGAGATATTATGAAGAAATCCCTCAAAGTCGCAATCGTAACAGTTGGCCTGCTTATTCTCGCTTCCGGATCATTTGGCGTCGGTCTCGCCCTGGGCAACGCCAACAATCTGTTTGGTCCCTCTATTGTTCGGGCCGAAGATCAACCCGAAGAGTTTGATGTTTTCTGGGAGGTCTGGCAAATTGCACACCGCAATTTTATCGACAAAGACGTTCTTGATGCCAAACGGCTAACCTACGGCGCTATCAACGGCTTTATTCAAGCGCTGGGCGATGAAGGCCACACGCGATTTTTAACTCCTGAGGAAGTGAAGCAGCAGCGGACCAATATTTCCGGCAAATTTTTCGGTATCGGCGCTCAAGTTGGTTTAGAAGATGGGCTGCCGGTAATTGTCGCTCCGTTCGATGGCTCTCCGGCGGATGAGGCCGGGGTGCAGGCCGGTGATATCATCATTGAGGTGGACGGCACCGATGTAACCGGGTTGTCGCTGAATGAGACCATCAGTATGATTCGCGGTGAAAAAGGCACTGAAGTGGTTTTAACGATTTTTCGCCCGGAGATTAATGAGAGCCTGGAAATTACCATTGTTCGTGACGAAATCAAAGTACCGGCTGCCAACTGGAATATGATCCCCGGCACCGATGTGGCCCTTATCCGCTTAAGCCAATTTAGCGCCAACCTTGACGATAATGTGGTTGACTCGATTAAAGAAGCCAAGATTGCCGGTGCGCAGAAGTTAATTTTGGATGTGCGCAACAATCCGGGCGGCTTGCTGGAGCAGGCTATTCGGGTAACCAGTGAGTTTCTGAGCGACGGCAACGTGCTTATTCAAGAAGATGCCGATGGCTCGCGCGAACCTTTCCCCGTTAGAGCCGGTGGGGTTGCGCCGGAAATTCCCATTATGGTGTTGATTAACCACGGTACGGCCAGCTCTTCGGAGATTTTTGCCGGGGCCATTCAAGACCACGAGCGCGGCACGGTGATCGGCGAAACCAGTTTCGGCACCGGCACGGTGTTGCGACCGTTTGAGCTGGAAGACGGCTCGGCGCTGCTGTTGGGTACCAGCCAGTGGCTTACGGCTGATGGCCGCCTTATTCGTAAGCAGGGCATCGAGCCGGATGTGGTTGTAGAACTGCCGATTGGCACCGACCTCATTTTGCCGGACGATCTCACAACAATGACCGTCTCTGAACTGCTGGCCAGCGAAGATGCCCAGGTCTTGAAGGCGCTGGAGCTGTTTGGCTCGCTGCCTCAAGCCAGTTCTAACTGACACCGGTGATGCGCATTTTAAGAAACTGTCAGAGATGACTGTCATCACCAAGTTTTGTGAAAATTATAGGAGCTACGCAGTTGACCCGGTTTAGCTCCCCTCTAACTCCCCCAAAGGGAGGAGAACCGGGCATGTCCCTCCCTCTGGGAGGGATTTAGGGAGGGCTGATCGCCAACTGCGTAACTCGTAATAGATTAGGGAATACATAGGTTTGTATTCCCTAGTTTTTTGAATGTTCCTGGGGGCAGTTCACCAGATTCTATTGACGTTTAAAGTCTATCCACGAATATGTCATTGAACCCGTTCGACTGCGCCCTTCGTCAAGCTCAGGAAGCTCTCAGAGCAGGCTAATAGATAAGTTAGATAAACATCGTACAATGAAAGCCATTATGTCATGTCCGAATGTCTTTATCGGGCATAGAACAGGGGCTCTAGGCGTGGATGCCCGCTAAAAGCATGCGGGCATGACGGGGATG
>JAGRBY010001008.1 GCA_020433835.1 Anaerolineae bacterium
GGCCGGATGTTCCCATCGATAGGCCGCCCCGCTCTAAAAGTATGCATTTGAAGCCGCGCTGGGCCAGGTCAAATAACACACCACAGCCGGTTACGCCTCCACCGATAACTAAGACTTCCGTGGATTTCTTCTTCATTGATCATGTCCTCCTTGAACAAGTACGTATTCCTCATCTTCCTATGCTTATGTTTTGGGTAGTTCATCATGCATTGGCTACCGACACTGCCATTAAGTTCATAGCAACGTTGACTACCGTAGATAAAATTATTTCCTCAATTGACACATCACGCATCGGCAAGTGCTTGCTCAACATACAAGCGTACATCTTGGGCTGACTCCAAATCGACTACAGCCGTGGCGATAGATTTCGCCTGCTCGGTCGTAAGCTGCTTGATAGCTTGCTTTACATTCGGTATGGCCGGCGAACTCATACTGAATTCATCCAGCTCAAAACCCAACAAAATCGGCACAGCCAGCGGATTGGCGGCAAACTCCCCACACAAGCCGACCCACTTGCCGGCAGCATGGGCTGCTTCGATAGTTTGCCGGATCAGGCGCAATATGGCCGGCTGGAAAGTGTCGGCCAACGCGGCGACCTTGGCATTGGTTCGATCACTGGCCATCGTGTACTGACTCAAATCATTGGTGCCGATGCTAAAGAAATCGATCTCGGCCGCCAGTTGATCGGCTATCGCCACCGCCGCCGGAACTTCGATCATAATGCCGATTTCCATCGCTTCGTCAAAGGCGATTTCGGCCTGGCGCAGGTCGTCTTGTACCTCGGCCAAAATTTGCTTGGCGGCTTGCAGTTCGCTTAGCGTGGAAACCATCGGGAACATAATTTTGATCTGATGACCGACACTGGCCCGTAAAATAGCCCGCAGCTGATCTTTGAACATATCAGGCCAATCGAGACAGATGCGGATACCGCGCCAGCCTAAAAACGGATTGGCTTCGCTTTCCAAATTCATATAGGGCAGCGGTTTATCGCCGCCGATGTCGAGCGTGCGAACGATCAGCGGGCGCTCTTCCATTATATTGGCGATGGCCTGGTAAATTTCAAACTGCTCATCCTCGGTGGGCGCTTCGCTGCGATCCAGATACAGAAATTCGGTGCGGAGCAGCCCGACGCCTTCCGCGCCGTTTTCCAGCGCGCTCTTGGCATCGTTTAGACCGCCGATGTTGGCCACGATTTCAATCTGCTGCCCATCTTGGGTGATGGCCGGAGCCTGCGCGGCTTCGCGGGCGGCGCTTCGCTCGGCGAGCCAAGTTTCGCGTTGGCTTTTAATTTCCGCTACTTTGTCGTCCGGTGGGTCGAGCCAGACATCGCCGCTTTCGCCGTTGAGGGCGATGGTTTTGCCTTCGGCCAGCGTCGAGAAATCCGGCCCCAGGCCGACCACCGCCGGAATACCCATCGCTTTGGCGATGATGGCCGTATGCGAGGTGTTGGTTCCCAGTTCGGTGCAGATACCTAACACGTTGCCGGGATCAAGCTGAGCCGTGTCGGACGGTGTTAAATCGGAGGCGACCAGGATGCCCGGCTCGGTCAATTCGAGCGACTTGGGCTGCTGGCCGGTCAACACTTTCAACACGCGCTGACCCACGTCTTTTACATCGGTGGCCCGTGCCTGAAAAACCTCATCCTCCAACTCAAGATAGCTGTTGGCCATTTCGGTGATGACGCTATGCCAGGCGGCTTCGGCGTTGATGCTTTGCTCGGTAATGCGCTCCTTGGTGGCATCAACCAGGCTGGGATCTTCTAAAAATTGGCGATGGGCATCAAAGATATCGGCCTTTTCTCTGCCGAGTTGGCTTTTGGTTTGCGTATACAGCGCCTGGATTTCGCGTTTGGCCATTTTGAGCGCAGCCTCTAAACGCTCGATTTCGAGGGTGGGATCATCGACCGACTCTTCGGTAACGGCAATGGGAGCCAGCGTGTACAGTACCGCCGGGCCAACTGCCAAACCGATTGAGGCTCCAATGGCAGTGATATGGCCATCGCTAAGCTGCGGCACATCCGGTTTGCTTGCCGCCGTTGGTTCGGTTTCGGCGACTTCGGCCTCGCCAAAGTTGTCGTCTACCAGAGCTTGCAGCGCTTGCAGAGCGGCATCGGCATCCGGGCCTTGGGCGATAACCACAATTTCGTGGCCCTTTCGCGCTCCCAGTGTCGCCACCCGATTGATGCTTTTGGCGCTAACCGGGCCGCGTCCGCGTGTAACGTTCTCAACGCTGATATCGGCTTCGAACTGACCCGCCGTGCTGACAAATTTGGCAGCCGGTCGAGCGTGCAGTCCGTGCGCATTGCGGATCGTCAGCCGAATTTCCTGGCCCGCTGAGGTGTCGATGGCCGGTTCGTTGGGATCGGTGTCTGGCTCAACATCTTCCAACTCGGTCTGTTTGGCGAGTAGCCCGCCTTGAGCCACAGCCGCAACTTCTTCCAGGTTGTCGT
>JAGRBY010001009.1 GCA_020433835.1 Anaerolineae bacterium
GTCGGAAATGCGAGCGGAATCGGAATTAACGCGGGACATAATCCAGCCGATAGGCGTTTTGCCGTAATAGGACAGGGATAACGCCTGCAAATGATTAAACATTTTGCGGCGCAGGTCGTATTGAATGCGTTGACCCAAAACCCCGGCCAAATAGATAAATCCGAAGATCGATGCAGCTTGAACCAGCGACAACACGCCGTATATGATGAATAACTGGTTCATTCGGGCGCGATCGTTGGCTAAAATCCCCTCATCGATGATAAGTTTGCTGAGAAAGGTAAAAACCGAGTCGTTCAGCGAGACAATGGCGATTAAAACCACAAATCCGGCCACTCCGCGCCAATGCGGCTTGGCTTGCGCCGCAATCCGCCTGAGCGTGTGGCCGTTGAATTGCGTACTAAATTCTTCCTCTTCAAAATGGTGATCCATGGTAAAGCTCCTAATAAATGAAGGATAAATAGCTTGGCTGGAGACTGGAGATTAGAGATTGGGAGATTGGCCTTTGAATTTACCTAATCTCCTCATCTCCCTATCTCCATCACCGATTGGACAAGTTATTTAACGGCTAATTGTAGTCATGAAGAACAAAGTTTTTTTCATCCCTCATAATTCATAATTCATAATTTTTTTATACTTCTTCTTGCGACAAGCGTGCCTGCACGTCGTAAATACGGCGATAAATGCCTTCTTGGGCGAGCAATTCGCGATGGGTGCCCTGCTGGATGATGCGTCCTTTCTCCAGCACCAGAATTTTGTCGGCCCGCATCACGGTTTGGATGCGGTGAGCGATCATAAAGGTCGTGCGTCCGTGGCGCAGTCGCTCCAGCGCGGCGTGGATGTGAGCTTCGGTTTCCGTATCGACCGCCGAGACCGCATCGTCAAAAATCAGAATATGCGGGTCTTTGAGCAGCGTACGGGCGATGGCCACCCGTTGTTTTTGGCCACCCGACAGCGTCACGCCCTTTTCGCCGACGATGGTGTCGTAACCGTCGGGGAAGGTCTTGATGACGTCGTGAATAGCCGCTGCTCGGGCCGCCGCGATGACTTCGTCGTCGGTGACGGCTCGACGCACGCCGTAGGCGATGTTTTCGCGGATACTGCGCGAAAAAAGGAACGGTTCCTGTTCCACAATGCCGATTTGCCGGCGCAGCGCGTGTTTCGGGTAGTCGCTTAGCTCGCGTCCGTCGAGCAGGATGCTGCCTTTGTAATTGTAGAAGCGCGGCAGCAGATTGATCAGGCTGCTTTTGCCGGAGCCGGTTGGCCCCAGCAGGGCAACGGTTTGGCCCGGCTCGACGCTGAAAGAGATGTCGCGCAGCACCGGTGCGTTGCTGTTGTACTCAAACGAGACGTCGCGAAACGTAACAGCGCCTTTGATGGGTTGTTCCAGAACCGTTATCTCATCGTCCATCTGCTCGCGGTTCTCGTTGAGAATTTCGGACACGCGGTTGTAGGAAACCATACCCATCGAGGTTTGGACAATCAAGCGACCCAGATTTTGCATCGGCCAGACAATCCAAATGACCAGGCCGATGATGGCCAGGTAAGTCCCGATGGTGATTTCGTTGTTGAGGGTCATCAACGCGCCCATAAAGAAGATAAAGAGCATCTGTGCGCCGGAAATTGTCTCGGCGACCGGCCAAAAGGCGGAGTGGAGCTTGATCAGGTTTTCGCCGCGTCGAAGCTGCTCGCGGTTGGTCTCTTCGAACTTGTCGATTTCAAAAGATTGCCGGGCGAAGGCTTTAACGACGCGCACGCCGCTCAAATTTTCCTGTAACGCGGTTGAGAGGTGCCCTTCCTGTTCCTGATGCGCTTCGTAGGCAATGTTGATTTTTCTAAAGAAGAAAATTGACATCGCCAGGACAACCGGCATCGAAATCATCGACAAAAGCCCCAACTTGAGGTTGAGGCTCATCAAGGCGATGAGATTAACCGTAAAAAGCAGCAAAATCCGCCCAACCTCGATGGCCTGTTCGGCAAAGAGGCGGCGGATCGTATCGACGTCGGAGCTACAGCGTTGAACAAGCTCACCGGTCTGGTTTTTATCGTGATAGGTGAAGTTTAGGCGCTGAATGTGGTCGAAGAGGTAGTTACGCAGCCGCAGTATCGCTCCTTCGGCGGAATGGGCGGCTAATCGTCCACTGAGAAAGGTGAACACCCCTTGCACGATGGCCAGGCCGATAAAACCAAAGGCGATGATGTAAAAAGGTGTCGCCACACGTTGTTGGATAAGCACATCGTCGACAAAGTATTGGAGGAGGTAGTAGGATAGCGTTTTGGCCCCGGTTGCCAGCCCCAGGCTGATAATTGCGCCCAGATAAACCCAGTGAAAGCCGCCCATAAAGCGCCATAGCCCAACCAAACGGTTATTTGACAACGACCGCTTGAGATCGAGGGAAGGGTAGAGTGTTGAGTTTTGCATGGTATGTTCCTTACAGGATGTAGA
>JAGRBY010000100.1 GCA_020433835.1 Anaerolineae bacterium
TGTATGTTCGAGGCGTAGAGATAGATTGGGCCGGCTTCGACCGAGACTACAACCGGCGCAAGGTCGTACTGCCAACCTATCCCTTTCAGCGCCGGCGTTACTGGGTGACCGAGTCAAAAAATAAGCGGCGCAGCGACACAGGGCGACCGCTCATCGACAAAGTGACCAAGCTGCCACTGCATCGAGAGACGGTCTTCGAGACCGAATTCAGCCTTGAGGCGCTGCCCTTCCTGGCCGACCACCGGGTGCATGATGTTATGGTGTCGCCGGCTGCCTGCCAACTGGCGATGGTCTTCAGCGCGGCTGAGATGACCTTTGGTCATCAGGGCTGGGGGCTGAGGGATGTCGTCTTTCCTGAGGCACTGGTCGTGCCGGAGGAGGGGGGGCGCACGGTGCAGGCGGTGCTGACAACCGAGGAAGGCCGCGACGGCAAGTCGAGTGCGGCGTTCCAACTGATCAGCTTTTCCACGGAGGAAGAGACGGAGGAGCCTATTCGCCACGCAACGGGGCGCGTGATGGCCCAGATAGAGGGTGTGCCAGACTCGGTATCGTTGGATGGACTGCGCGAATGTTGCGCGGAGGCTGTTGCGATTGAAGAATTTTATCAATTAGCAGCGCAACGACATATTGCTTTGGGCCCCCGTTTTCGCTGGCTCATTGGCTTGTGGCAGGGAAATCCTTCGACAAGTTCAGGCGATTATGGCCAGGCGCTAGGTCACCTGCGCTTGCCTGAAGCGGTGGGCCGTTTGACCGGGTACGTGCTGCATCCCGGACTGCTGGATACCTGCTTTCAAGTGGCGAGGATGGCTCAGGGAAGGACTGAGATCGACGAGCCTCTGCTGACCTATGCCGTGACTGCTGTACGGCTGTATCAGCCGGTCACCGGCCGCGAGTGGTGGTGTCACGCTCAACAGGTAAACGACCGGACGTGGGATATCCAACTGCTGGACGACCAGGGGCAAGTGCTGGTCGAGATAGTTGGGTTTGAAATACGACCGGCCTCACCGGAGACCGTGCCAGCGGCTGAGCTATGGCGCGACTGGCTGTATGAAGTGGCCTGGCAACCGCGAGCACTATTTGGCCGACATCCCGATTACCTGCCCGCCCCGAAGCAATTGCAGAAACAGTTGACCCCCTATCTGACCGACCTACTCCTTCAGACTGATTTGGAGAGCTATGCAAAAGCGTTGGCCCAGTTGGAGGCTGTAAGCCTCGATTATGTGCTGGCTGCCTTGGCTCAGGTCGGGTTCAACTTTCAGGTCGAGGCCCGCTGGCGAACCGAACAGATGGCCCACCAACTCGGGGTGCTGCCTCGCTACCATCGGCTGTTGGATCGTCTGCTGGTGATGTTGGCCGAGGTCGGTATCCTGACCCAGGCCGGTGAGAGCTGGCAGATTGGGCAAATGCCGGAGCACCACGATCCGCAGTCGCGGATGGTCGAGTTGAGGGCGAAGTATGGGGCGCTGGCCGAGGCCGAGTTGACCTTGCTAGAGCGTTGCGGCGCCCGCTTGGGCGAAGTCCTGCGCGGCGTCCAAGATCCGCTGGAGTTACTCTTCCCCGGCGGTGATGCCGACACGGTCACTCGACTCTATCAATCATCACCGGGCGCTCGGGTGATGAACGGCCTGGTGCAGCAGGCCGTTCTGACCGCCATCGAGCAACTCCCGGCTGAACGTGGGGTACGCATCTTAGAAATAGGGGCCGGCACCGGCGGAACCACCGCCCACCTGCTGCCGTATCTGCCGGCGGAGCAGACGGAGTATTGCTTCACTGACATCGGCCCGCGCTTCATCGCTCAAGCGCGAGAAAAGTTTGGGGGATATGATTTCGTACGCTACCAGACGTTGGACATCGAGCAGCCGCCGGTCGAGCAGGGATTTGGGAGACAGCAATACGACATCGTCATCGCGGCGAATGTGCTGCACGCTACCCGAGACTTGACGGAGAGCCTGAGTCACGTGCAGCAGTTGCTGGCCCCCGGAGGGCTGTTGGTGTTGCTGGAAGCCACGGCGCGTCGTCGCTGGGTGGACCTGACCTTTGGGCTGACCGATGGCTGGTGGCGCTTTGGGGACATACGTCGTGACCATCCGCTGCTGACCGCCAGCCAGTGGCAAGAATTACTGCTCGATTGTGGCTTTCAAGCAGTGAGCTTGATTCCAGACGATCCGTCCACAACCGATCCATTGGGGCAAACGGTCATCACCGCCCAAGCTTCTGAACTGAGTAAGATAACAAGCCCGTCGTGGCTTATCCTGGCCGACGAAACAGGTGTCGCAGAGGCCCTGGCAGCCTGGCTTAAAGACCAGGGGCACCGTCCCACGCTGGTGTTCTCCGGCGATGCGTATGAACAGCTCGATGAGCACACGTTCAGAATCAATCCGGAGTTGGGTTCGGATTATCGGCAACTGCTGGATACGGTGTGGGATGCAGATAAAATTGTCCACCTGTGGAGCCTGGATATTCCGAATGCGGCAGAGCTAACGATACCGGCCTTGCACTTGGCTTCCAAACGCGGCTGCGGCAGCACCTTGTTCTTGATACAGGCGCTCGCAAACGAAGGCGCTGGATCAGGACCGAAATTATGGGCGGTAACCAGGGGAGCAATCGCCTGGGCCCATTCTGTCGAATCAACTTCGGGTGCGCCTTATATGAGCGCGCCGGGTGTGGCCCAATCCCCATTATGGGGCATGGGCAAAGTTATCGCCCTGGAACATCCGGAACTGTGGGGAGGTGTGGTGGATCTATCGCCCGACGGCCGCCCTAATAGGCAGGCGGATGAAGTCGCTCTACTGTGGGCCGCCATTGAAAACGCGGGTAACGAAGATCACATCGCCCTACGTAAGGGACGCCCTTACGTGGCGCGTCTGACGCCCATCACCGAGCTTGCCTCAGAGCGTTACAAGATCAGAGCGGATGGCACCTATCTGATTACAGGCGGCTTGGGTTACTTGGGCCTCAATTTTGCTCAATGGCTGGTAGGACAAGGGGCCAGACACCTGGTATTGCTTGGACGAAGTGAACCATCAAGTAGCGCCTTAGAAATCATCGCGCAGCTCAACCAAAAAGCACAACTACGCGTTTTGCAGGCTGATGTCTCGAATCAGGCCGACATGGCGCGGGTGTTCGAAACCTGTCAGGCCCAACCTCCGCTGCGGGGTATCATTCATGCCGCCGGCATCCTTGGAAATCCGAACCGTATCCAAGCGCTAAAGCCGGACGAACTGGAGCCTGTTTTTCGAGCAAAGACGGCAGGTTCGTGGCTCCTACACCGTATGTCCAAAGAGTTAGACCTGGACTTTTTTGTCATGTTCTCTTCGGCCGGAGCGGTCTGGGGCGCCAAGGGTCAGGCATTTTATGACGCAGCGAATCATTTTCTGGATACATTGGCCTATTATCGCCGTTCTTTAGGACTATCGGCGCTTAGCATAAATTGGGGAATGCTGGCCGGCGAGAGAACGGCTATGGCAGAATTTTGGCTGTGGTTGACTCAGCTGGGGATGGGGGAAATGTCACCGGCCCAAGGGTGTCGAGCCGTGGCCCATCTTTTAAGCACAGATATCACCCAAGCCGTTGTGACCAAAATGGATTGGGGGAAATTCAAACGTGTCTATGAAGTCCGAGGGGCGCGCCCCCTGTTGAAAGAGATTAAAGTACAAACTGAGTTGAAGCAGCCATTTGGGCCGTCATCCGGAATTCTTCAGCGATTGCAAGAAGCAGCGCCACACGAACGCGCAAATATCTTGCTAACCTATCTGCAAGGTGAAGTTGCCAGGACTCTGCAATCACCGCAGTTACCCGGTCTGCGCCAGGGCTTCTTTGATCTGGGGATAGACTCGCTGATGGCGATTGAACTAACCAATCGTTTAAATCTGGACCTGGGCATGTCGATCCCAACAGCGGTGATTTTCGACTTTCCAACGATCTGGGAACTTGCCCAACATCTGTCCGGAGCGTTATTCTCTTTTGACCTATCTGCCAAGGACGGCTCAGGTCCAGGTCATAACAATATGCCCTCGATCAAGCCTGAACCTGCCACCGGCTCGGACAGCTTATCTCGTATTAGACACCTCTCAGAACGTGAACTGGAAGATTTAGTCAATGAAAAGCTCGCTCGATTAGGAGATTGAACCCATGAGTCAAATTGATGAGCATCTCTCTCCCTTACAACGCGCGGTTTGGGCCTTGGAGAAGATGCAAACCCGGTTAGATGCCGTGGAACATGCCCGGCACGAGCCAATCGCCATCATTGGAATGAGCTGCCGATTTCCCGGTGGGGCCAACAATCCGGACACATTTTGGCAAATGTTAAGGAATGGCGTCGATGCTGTAACCGAAGCGCCGGTCGCGCGCTGGAATGCCAATGCCTATGATGATCCAACCCTTGATGACTTGACCCAATCATGTATTCGTTATGGCGCTTATTTAGATCGTATTGACCAGTTTGATCCCCAATTCTTCGGAATCTCGCCCCGTGAAGCTAAATTGATGGACCCTCAACAACGTCTGTTACTGGAAGTCAGTTGGGAGGCATTGGAGAGGGCCGGCTATATCCATGACAGATTAACGAGCAGTCCAACGGCCGTTTTTATTGGGATGACCTCAAACGAGTACCGAGAACGACTCAAACGCACCGGTCCGGCAGATAGTCAACTTGGCATAGCTACTGTGACAGGCAATACCCTCAATGCAGCCGCCGGACGGCTATCTTACATCCTGGGCTTCACCGGACCCAGTATGGCGGTCGATTCAGCCTGTTCTTCTTCGTTGGTCGCGCTTCATCTAGCCTGTCAGAGTCTGCGGAATGGCGAATGTCAAGCGGCCTTGGCCGGTGGGGTGAATCTCATCTTATCACCGGAAACAACCGTCCGAGCGGCCCACGCCCAAATGTTATCGCCCGATGGTCGCTGCAAGACCTTTGATGCCGCCGCCAATGGGTTTGTTCGAGGCGAAGGGTGTGGTGTTGTCGTTCTTAAACGGCTAACGGATGCCCAAGCCGGTGGCGACAATATCTTGGCTGTAATACGGGGTTCGGCGGTGAATCAGGATGGGCCGAGCAGCGGTTTTACCACCCCCAACGGACGGGCTCAACAAGCTCTCATCCGCCAGGCCCTGCAAAACGCCGAGGTTGAGCCTGCTCAGGTAACTTACGTTGAAGCACACGGTACAGGGACATCCCTCGGTGATCCGATCGAGGTGGGGGCTTTAGGCGAAGTTTTTGGCAGACGTCAGACACCACTCCTGGTCGGGTCTGTAAAAACCAATGTGGGGCATTTAGAATCTGCGGCAGGGATGGCCGGTCTCATCAAAGTTGTCTTGAGCCTGCAGCATAAAACCATTCCGCCGCATTTACATTATCATCATCCTAACCCCGCGATTGCCTGGGATACATTACCCGTTATTGTGCCGACAACACCGACGCCCTGGTTAGCCGAGAGAAAGATTGCCGGGCTGAGTTCCTTCGGAGCCAGCGGCACGAATGTTCATATTGTGCTTGAGGAAGCGCCTGTTTCTGAACCCAAGAGCAACGAGATCGAGCGCCCGTGGCATGTGTTAGCGCTGTCGGCCCGGAATGAACAGGCCTTGACTGAACTTGCTCGACGTTACAGTGATTTCCTGACCAAACAGCCCCACGCCGTCTTAGGGAACGTGTGTTACACAGCCAACGTCGGACGCAGCCATGCGGAGTATCGGCTGGCTATTGCTGATGAGTCGGTCGAGACCATGCGTACCGGGCTGGCCGAGTTTGCGGCCGGACACACGGTTGGTCGTATCAGCCGGGGTTATGTGCCGGGTCATCAGTCTGCGCCAAAAGTTGCCTTCCTTTTCACCGGCCAAGGCTCACAATATGTAAACATGGGGCGTGAACTTTATGAGACCCAACCGACCTTTCGCCAGGCCCTATGCCGATGTGACGAGATATTGCGGCCGTATCTGGATAAACCGTTATTAGCGCTTCTGTATCCTGAGGAGCAGGCGAGATATACGGATTCATCATTAGCTGAGACGATCTACACCCAGCCGGCGCTGTTCGCGTTGGAGTTTGCGCTGGCATCGTTGTGGCAATCGTGGGGTATTATCCCTGATGTGGTGATGGGGCATAGCGTGGGGGAATATGCCGCTGCGTGCGTGGCCGGCGTCTTCAACCTGGAAGAAGGACTAAAGCTGGTTGCCGCTCGTGGCCGGCTGATGCAGGCCCTACCGCAAGAAGGAGAAATGGTAGCAGTGATAGCCTCGGAAGCACAGGTTCAAGCAGCGATAGCCCGCTACGGCGCCAAGGTAGCGGTTGCGGTCGTGAACGGCCCTCGGAACGTCGTGATTTCAGGCCGGCGACAGGCAGTTCAGGGGGTGGTAAAGAGGTTGGAGGCTGAGAGCATCAAGACCCACAAACTAGCCGTATCCCATGCCTTCCACTCGCCACTGATGGCCCCCATGCTGGCTGAGTTTGAGCAGGTGGCGCAAACGATCAGTTATGCAGCCCCAAAGATACCTCTGGTGTCGAATGTAACCGGCGAAATAGCGAATGAGGCGGTCACGAAGGCCGAGTACTGGGTACGGCATGTGAAAGAGCCGGTACGGTTTGCCGATGGCATGGCCACTCTGTTCAAGCAAGGGGTTGATGTTTTTATGGAAATTGGTCCAAAGCCCACCTTGTTGGGTCTGGGTCGCCAATGCCTGCCTGGACCAAAGCTCGCGGACGGACAATCTAAAATCCGCAATTCTCAATCCTCAATCAGATGGCTGCCCAGTTTGCGACCGGGATATCATGACTGGCAGCCGATGCTGGAAAGCTGCGGGGCACTGTATGTCCAAGGGGTAGACGTAAACTGGGCCGGGTTTGACGGTGGCTATGACCGGCGGAAGGTCATCTTGCCCACCTACCCCTTCCAGCGAGAACGTTACTGGCTCGATACACCTAAGCCGCAAGGAAGCAGCGCCCCTTTGCGGCCATTGATCCATAAGATGACCCAATCACCCTTGGTTAAGGAGACCATCCTCGAAACGGAGTTCAGTGTCGAGACCTTGCCCTTTCTGGCCGACCATCGGGTGTACGATGCGATGGTCTCGCCAGGGGCCGGTCAGTTGGCCATGGTCTTGAGCGGGGTCGAGTTGACCTTTGGCGCCCCTAACTGTCAAATTGAAGATGTCATCTTCCCGGCGGCGTTGGTCGTGCCGGAGCATGGAACTCGCACAGTGCAGTTAGTCCTGACGCCTTTGGAGAGCAACGGTCTTGGGTCAAGCGTCGAATTTCAACTGATAAGCTTTGAGGCGGAGCGTGAGGCGAATGAGCGGCCGGTCACACATGCCACAGGCCGAGTGATAGTTCTGGCCGATGGTGTGCCCAAGCGCGTTTCATTAGAAGCGCTGCGTACCCGGTGTCGAGAAGAAGTGATGGTTGAAATGTTGTACCAGACTCCCAAGATGCAGCGAATTGCGCTAGGGCCGAGCTTCCGGTGGTTAAAACGTCTCTGGCGAAGCGAAGGCGAGGCGTTCGGCCAATTGTGCCGGCCTGATGATATAGGCAGCCTGACCGGCTATGTGCTGCATCCGGGGTTGTTAGACTCTTGTTTTCAGGCAGGCGGGGGTACGAGTACCACCGATGAAACTGATGACACACCGATGCCCTTCGCTGTGACCGGCCTGCGTGTCTACCAGGCCGCCCAGGGTGAGGAATGGTGGTGCCATGCCCAACAGGTGGGTGAACGCAAGTGGAATATTCAACTGTTGGATGGCTTAGGGGAAGTGATCGCCGAGGTCGAGGGTTTAACGGTGCGTTCGGCCACAGCGGAAGCTGTACGTGTGGCAAAACCGTGGCGAGAGTGGCTCTATGAAGTAGCGTGGCAGCGAAAGGTGCTGTTTGGTTTGCAACCGGACTACCTGCCTCTACCGAAGCAGATACAACAACAGTTGACAACGGATATAAAGGCGCTGTTAGCCGAGGCGGATCTGAACCGGTATGAAGCAGCGCAGGTCCATCTGGAAGCCGTGAGTATTGACTATGTGTTGGCTGGCCTGGTCAGGGCTGGTTTCACCTTGCAGGTGGGAAGTCGCTGGTCAACGGAGCAGGTGGCCCGGCAAGTCGGGGTGATTCCCCCATACCGGCGTTTGTTGGGCAGGTTGCTGGGCATGCTGGCGGAGGAGGGTATCCTGCAAGCGCAAGGGGAGATCTGGCAGGTCATGCGGGTACCGGAGCGAGGCGACCCGGCGCAGCAGATGGCAGCATTGCAGGAACAGTATGGAGCCGTGGCCCAGACTGAACTAACGCTGTTGAGCCGCTGTGGGGCGCAGTTGAGCGAGGTACTGCGCGGCGTGCAAGATCCGCTGGGCCTGCTTTTCCCCGGAGGCGATACCACTCTGGTGGCCCGACTCTACCGCGAGTCGGTCACGGCGAAGGTGATGAACCGACTAGTAGGTCAGGCCGTACAGGCGGCGATTGAGCGCTTACCGGTCCAACAAGGTATCCGAGTGTTAGAAGTGGGAGCAGGTACCGGCAGCGTCACGGTCGAGATCCTACCATACCTCCCGGCCGACCAAACGGATTACCTTTTTACGGATATTGGCCCCTCCTTTCTAGCCCAAGCGCGGGAAAGGTTCAAAGCCTACAATTTTGTTCGCTATGAGTTGCTCGACCTTGAACGAGACCCCACTACACAAGGGGGTGTGCCGCCTCAGTATGACCTCATTATCGCCGCGAATATATTGCACACGACCCGGGACGTGAGGCAAAGTCTGGGTCATATCCGGAAATTATTGGCTCCCGGCGGGCTGTTGGTGCTATTAGAGGGCACCAGCCGATCCCGCTGGGTGGACCTGACTTTCGGTCTAACCGAGGGATGGTGGCGCTTTGAAGATGAGGAACGAGAGGATCATCCGTTACTGACCGGTCAGCAGTGGCAGAACTTATTACTGGATTGCGGCTTTCAGCGGACGACAATATGGCCAGAGGATGAGGTAGAGTATGGTACCTCCTTAGGCCAGACGCTGCTCATCGCCCAGGCCGAGGAACCGGTTCGTTCGCAAGGCGGGTCGTGGGTGCTTCTGAGCGATGAGGCAGGCACAGGGGCCGCCCTGGCCGCCTTACTACGGCAACGCAACGAGCAGCCGGTGCTAGTCTATCCTGGCCCGGCCTACGAGCGGGTCGATGAGCAAACCTTCCAGGTTCAGCCTGGCTCGGCGGCAGACTTTGAGCGGTTGCTGCAGGCGGTGCCGGAGGTTCAGGGCATTGTGCATCTGTGGGGGCTAGATGGGCCATCGCTGGCAACCCCGGAGGAGCTGGAGACAGCCGCCCGACGTGACTGTGGCAGCACCCTGCATCTGGTGCAAGCCTTGCTGCGAAGCGGCACGACCCTGCCCGGCTTGTGGCTGGTAACGGGCGGAACCCAGGCGGTGGAGAGTCAGGATAGGCTGGCCGGGGTGGGGCACTCGACCTTGTGGGGGATGGGTAAGGTGATCGGGCTGGAACATCCTGAGCTAAACTGTGTGCGGCTCGATGTGGATAGCGAAACCGGGGCTGAACGCCGGGCCGAGGTGATCTGGGCTGAGGTGATGAGTTCGCTGCCGATCAGTCAGCGGGAAGACGAGATCGCCTGGCGTCACGGCCAACGTTACGTCCCGCGTCTGGGGCGCTATCAAGAGAGCACTGACGGCAGCCCCATTTCGATTCGTCAAGACAGCAGCTACTTAATTACGGGTGGGCTAGGCGGGCTGGGGCTGCTAGTAGCCCACTGGCTGGTCGAGCAAGGCGCTCGGCATCTGGTGCTGATAGGGCGCAGCCGGCCCAAACCGGAAACGCAAGCCCAGGTTGCTGAAATGGAGCGGACAGGCGCAGTGATAACTATCGCTCAGGCCGATGTTTCGGATCGGGCGCAGATAGCAGCCGTGTTAGCCGAGATTGATGAAGCCTACCCGCTACGAGGGGTCATCCACGCGGCGGGTGTGTTGGCGGATGGCATGTTGCTGCAACAAAGCTGGGAGCGCTTTGCCGAGGTGCTGGCTCCCAAAGTGTGGGGAGCCTGGAACCTTCATACGCTGACACAGGCGTTGGAGTTGGACTTTTTCGTACTGTTTTCGTCTGCCGTGGGCGTGTTGGGCAACAAAGGACAGGCCAACCATGCCGCGGCGAATGCCTTCTTGGATGGGCTGGCGTACCATCGTCGGGCACAGGGTCTGCCGGCGTTGAGCGTTGACTGGGGAGCCTGGTCAGAGATAGGGGCCGCAGCGGAGATGGCCCGATGGGATGGACATCGGCTGAAGGCTCAGGGACAGGGGATTATTACGCCCCACCAAGGTCTTGAGGTTTTTGCCCACTTGCTGGCTCAGGATGCGGCTCAGGTAGGCGTGACCCCCATTGACTGGCCGAAATTTCTCAACAGTTTTGAGGTCGTACCCTCTTTCTTGGCTGAATTCGAGCCGCAATCCAGCCCGACTGTTAATCATACGGTTAACCGGCAGACAAAGTTCCGCGAGCAACTGGAGCAAACACCACTTGCGGCGCGCGCCTCGTTACTTACGCAGCATCTTCGGGCCGAAATCGCTAAGGTGCTGGCTTTGCGCTCGCCAAACCAGATTGATCCACGCCAGAGCGTATTCGACTTGGGGCTTGACTCGCTCATGGCTGTGGAGTTAAGAAATCAGATCGCCACCAGTCTGGAACTCGCCTTGCCCTCGACCCTGCTCTTCGATTACCCAACCCTGGAAACACTGGCGGATTATTTGTGGTCTAACGGGCTTCTCTACGCCAAAAAGCCGGCATCTGTCTCTGAGACAGAGCTATCATCGGAAGATCAGCCTCTGTCACCAATCTCGACCGAACCGAACCGGCCAATGAGTAACTTGGAGGCGTTGTCGGATGAGGAAGCGGAAAGTCTGCTGCTGGACAAACTGGATAGCATAGGATTATAAAACTATGTCAAACCCGACCAACAATCAAGCTTTATCTCCCATTAAACGCGCCCTTCGCGCTGTAGAAAAGATGCAGGCCCGTCTGGAAGCCATAGAGTATGCCCAACGTGAACCGATTGCCATTGTCGGCATCGGGTGTCGCTTCCCCGGAGGGGTTAATACCCCGGAACAATTTTGGCAGTTGTTGCGTGATGGCACCGATGTCATCACCGAGGTACCCAGAGAACGATGGGATGTCGAGGCTTACTATGATCCCAATCCCGACGCGCCGGGCAAGATGCATACGCGTTATGGTGGATTCCTGAGCCAGGTAGATAGCTTCGATGCGCCGTTCTTTGGCATTTCGTCTCGCGAAGCCATGAGTCTGGACCCTCAACAGCGCCTGCTGCTGGAAGTGTCTTGGGAGGCGTTAGAACGGGCAAATTTGGTTCCCACCGATCCAATTAATAGCGCTACCGGTGTCTTTGTGGGTATCTGTACTAACGACTATCGGGAGCTACTCAACGGCAACAAGCTAAATAGACAGCATGATTTGTATGGCGCTACAGGGAATGCCAACAGTGTAGCTACCGGCCGATTGTCCTATATCCTGGGGCTGATGGGGCCGAGTATCGCCGTAGATACGGCCTGCTCCTCCTCGTTAGTCGCGGTCCATTTAGCCTGCCAAAGCCTGCGCCAGGGAGAGTGTGATGTGGCGTTAGCCGGGGGGGTCAACGCGATGCTGACCCCGGATGTAACGATCGCCTTCTCCACGGCCCGAATGTTGGCCCCTGATGGCCGCTGCAAGACCTTCGATGCCGCGGCTAACGGGTATGTCCGAGGCGAGGGATGCGGCATGGTCGTTCTGAAACGCCTCTCTGATGCGCAGGCCGATCACGATAACATCCTGGCGGTCATCCGCGGCTCGATGGTCAATCAGGACGGACGCAGCAGCGGACTGACAGCACCCAGCGGTCTCTCGCAGCGGGCCGTCATCAGTAAGGCCTTGCAAAACAGCCGATTGGCTTCGGAGCAAGTGCGTTATATCGAAGCGCATGGAACCGGCACCTCGTTGGGCGATCCCATTGAAATCGGAGCCTTGAACGACGTTTTCGGCCAACGGACGGAACCGCTCTGGGTCGGGTCGGTCAAGACGAACATGGGCCATCTGGAAAGCGCAGCCGGTATCGCCGGTCTGATTAAGGTGGCGCTTTCATTGAAATATGGCGAGATACCCCCCCATCTTCATTTTCAAAATCCTAATCCCTATATCGACTGGGATCAATCGCCCGTTCAGATTCCGACGGACGTGACGCCCTGGCCAGCCGGCCGGCGCATCGCCGGCGTGAGTGCTTTCGGCTTTAGCGGCACCAACGCCCACGTAGTGTTGGAAGAAGCCCCGCCGTTGCCGGCTAAAGCAGAAGTTTCGGAGAGGCCCTATCATCTGCTAACCTTATCCGCCAAAAGCGCCCCGGCCTTGAGTGAGCTTATCCGGCGCTATCAGGCTTATCTTAAGAGCCGGCCGGAGACGTCTTGGAATGCCATCTGCCACACGGCCAACACCGGACGCACTCACTTTGCCCATCGGCTGGCCGTCACTGCCGCGTCGGTTAGGCAGGTGCAAGAAAAGTTGAGTGGTTATCTCGACGAGCAAGCCCCGTTAAAGGCGGGGTACGTTTCAGATCACCAGACTGCGCCCAAAATCGCTTTCCTTTTTACAGGCCAAGGCTCGCAATACGTGAACATGGGGCGCGAACTTTATGAAACCCAACCGACCTTTCGTCGCGCACTAGAGCAATGTGCAGAGATACTCCGGCCATATTATCCGGGGCAATCACTGCTTGAGTTGTTGTATCCACAACGTAGTGAACCGTCAGGAGCCGACTCCAGTTCACCATTGAACCAGACTGCCAACAGCCAACCCGCTCTCTTCGCTCTCGAATATGCCCTCGCTAAATTGTGGCAGTCATGGGGGATTACGCCGGACATCGTGCTGGGCCACAGCGTTGGCGAGTATGCGGCGGCTTGTGTGGCCGGGATCTTGAGCCTGGGAGATGCTCTTAAACTGGTTGCCGAACGAGGCCGGCTGATGCAAGCCTTGCCGCGACCGGGAGCGATGCTGGCCGAGTTTGAACAGGTGGCGCAAGCGATTAACTACACAGAGCCAAAGATACCGTTGGTTTCAAACGTGACCGGAGCAGTGGCAACAGAGGAGATTACCAGACCGAATTATTGGATACGGCACGTACAGGAAACGGTGCGGTTCGCCGCTAGCATGGGGACGCTGCACCAGCAAGGGGTAGACCTCTTCCTGGAAATCGGTCCCCAACCCATCCTATTGGGGATGAGCCGCCAGTGCCTACCCGAACAGAACCTCACAGATGGTCAATCGAAAATCGAAAATCGAAAATCGAAAATCGACTGGTTGCCTAGCCTGCGTCCCGAACGCAGCGACTGGCAGCAGATGTTGGAGAGCCTGGGGCAGATATACATGCGGGGGGTCAGGATCGATTGGGCCGGCTTCGATCAGGACGACAGCAGTCACAAGGTGGTCTTGCCGACCTATCCTTTCCAGCGGCAGCGGTATTGGGTGAATACATCTTCCGTAAAGCAGCAAAATCGCGAGCAACTTAGGCCACTCCTTGACCGGATGGTGCGGTCTCCGCTGCACAAAGCGATGATTTTTGAAACGACCTTTAATTCCGAAACTCTGCCTTTCCTAGCCGACCACCGGGTGTACGACCAGCTTATGGCTCCGGGGGGCTGTCATATCGCTCTAATTCTCAGCGGGGTGGAGGTTGCCTATGAGACCCAGACATGTCATCTGGAGGATGTCGTTTTACCCCAGGGACTGGTGATTCCGCCTGATGGCAGTCGTACTGTGCAGTTGGTGTTCACCCCGGATGAGGATGCCCAGAGCGACCACCCAACAGTTTCCTTTCAACTCATCAGTTTTGAGGTAGGCGACACCGGCATCGATGACCCACCGGCTACTCATGCTCGGGGCCGGATCGTTATCAAGGACGATGCCGAACCCGCCTTTGTATCGCTCGATGAACTCCAGACCCGGTGCCGGGTGGAGATACCGAGTCGTGAACTGTACGCTGCGGCCGAGAAACAGCAGGTTGTTTTGGGGCCGAGTTTCCGCTGGCTCACAACTATCCGGCGAGGGGCAGACGAGGCAATCGCCCGAGTCCAGGCTCCGGACGTCGTCGGCGAACTGGCCGGATATTTGATGCACCCGGGTCTGGTCGATGCCTGTTTCCAGTTGGCCGGCGTAGCCAGGTCTGACTCTGACAGCGATGAATCCTTATTGCCCTTTGCTGTAGAGTCGCTGCGTTTATTCCAACCGGTGACCGGACGCGAATGGTGGGCCTACGCCCGGCGGGTGGGTGACCGCCAGTGGAACGTCCAACTATTGGATGTAATCGGACGGGTGGTCGTCGATATCATTGGTTTTGAAATGCGGCCCGCCGGGCCAGTCTCCACAAGTTTCGCTGAACCTTGGCGGGACTGGCTGTACACGGTAACCTGGCGGCCTCAACTCCAATTTGGCTTACCTCCCGATTATCTACCGCAACCCGAACAACTCAGCGAGCCGTTGGCCTTGCAGTTTGAGTCAGCGTTGTGGCAGACCGATTTTGAATCATTTGCAGCCATCCAGCATAGTCTGGAAGCCGTCAGCATTGACTACACCTTAGGTGCGCTTACCCGTTTGGGGATCGTGTTTCGAGTTGGTGCGTATTTGTCAACCGAACAGATAGCCCGACAAGCGGGGGTAATGCCCCAGTATCGACGGTTGCTGGCCAGATTGCTGGAGATGTTGGCCGAGGTCGGCATTCTGAAACCAGAGGCTGGGGGCTGGCAGGTCATCCGAGTGCCGGAGTACCGTGATCCGGGGCAGCAGTTGGTTGAGTTGCAGCAGCAGTATAGTACGGTAGCCGAGGCCGAACTGACCCTACTCAGCCGGTGTGGACCAAAGTTAAGCGAGGTGTTACGCGGCGAGCAAGCGCCGTTGGAGTTACTCTTTCCGGGGGGGGATGCCGGCACGGCGGCGAAGCTCTCCGGCGAATCGATCAGCGCCGTGGTCATGAACCGGTTGGTGGCGCAGGCGGTGCAAGCGGCAGTCGAGCGGTTACCTGTCGAGCGGGGCTTGCGGGTGTTGGAAGTCGGTGCCGGCACCGGCAGCACTACAGCTTACGTTTTACCGCACCTCCCGGCAGACCGTACCGAATATCTCTTTACCGACATTGGCCCCACATTTCTGACCCAGGCACGAGAAAGGTTCAAAGCCTTCGATTTTATTGATTACAAAATGTTGGACATCGAGCAAAATCCGCTAGATCAAGGGCTGGCCGCGCATCAATACGACATCGTCATTGCCGCCAATGTGTTACACGCCACTCGAAATCTGAACCACACACTGGCTCACATCCAACATCTGTTGTCGCCTGGGGGGATATTGGTGTTACTGGAGGGAACGACCCAGGCGCGCTGGGTGGACCTGACCTTCGGTCTAACCGAAGGGTGGTGGCGGTTCGACGATGACGTGCGCCATAATCATCCGTTACTGACGGGCAACCAGTGGCAAACTGTATTACTCGACAATGGTTTCCAAAGCGTAATCGTATTACCGCAGGATGCTTCAGCCACATCATTGGGACAAGCCGTAATTATCGCTCAAGCGGAGGAAGTAAGGAAGCTGACCAAGCGCCCCTGGCTACTGTTGAGTGATGCGGATGGAATTGGGCAGGCGTTGGCGGCTTCTCTGCGGGCCTGTGGCGAAGAGCCGATCCTAGTCTACCCAACCGGCAACTATGAGCAGTTCGATGCTCACACCTTTGCCATTAATCCCGACCGCGTGGCAGATTTTGAGCGTGTACTTCAGGCGGCGCCCCATCTACACGGCGTTGTCCATCTTTGGGGATTGGCGGATCCTCCCGCTGTAGCTCTGGGCGATCTGGAAATCGCCAGCAAACGTAGTTGTGGTTCTGTCTTGCATCTGGTTCAGGCCTTGCTGAAAACGGAGAGCAGGCCGCCGGCCCTGTGGGTGGTAACTCAGGGCGCTCAGGCCGTGGTCAAGGATGAGGCGGTACCGGGCGTGGCTCGATCCAGCTTGTGGGGTATGGTTCGGGTCATCGGACTGGAACATCCTGAGTTGAACTGTGTTCATTTTGATCTGGACCCTCAAGCGCCGGCCGCCATTCAGGCGAAGGTATTGGCCACAGAGCTAATGAGCCAACCTCACGCCGTAAGACCGGAAGATCAACT
>JAGRBY010001010.1 GCA_020433835.1 Anaerolineae bacterium
TACCCTACTCCAGCCCGCATTCCGGCCAGAGCTTCATCAAATGTCGCCAGCGAGTGACCGGCGCTGACCAGAACACCCCGCTCGTCTAACTGGTTGACCAGTTCCAATGCGCCGGGCAGTTCCGGAGCCAGCGTTACTAAACTTACGCCCTGAGAAGCCGACCAATTGCTGATCAGATCCTTATCTGGTCGGCGCAGGTAAGTCGGGTTGTGCGCCCCCTTTTTCTGAGGGTTGAGAAACGGGCCTTCCAAATGAAGCCCCAGCGGTTCTGCCCCACTGAAATCAGTTGGTCGCTGTCGAAGTAGTACGTCCTGTGCCTCTGCTACTGTCTCCAGCGGAGAGGTAATGATCGTAGGCAGGTACGAAGTCACGCCGAAGCGGGGTAATTCGGCCGAGACCGGCCAGATGGTCTCAGGCTTAGCGGTAAAATCGTGACCAAACGCGCCATTGAGTTGAAGGTCGATGAAGCCGGGAACCAGGTAAAGACCGCTGGCGTCGATCAGTTCGGCAGTGGCGGGCGGCTCTACTTGGCCATATGGCGCAATCCGGGCAATGCGATCCGCCTCGATAAAGAGATCGCAGAGGGGATCGAGGGGTTCAGGTGTATAAATCGTGGCGTTTTTGATGACTAGCATAGACGTCTCTTTCTATTCGCTACCTTTTGTGGCAGAGGAATTTCTCCACCGCCGACTATGAAATAACATATGCGACTTTTGTTATCGAACTTAAGTTCCTATGTTTTTAATATCGTAATCTTTTATCTATTTTGTAAGTAAAATTAACTTACTAAGTTCACGTCAGCTTAACATCGCTTTTTGTGCTTGTCAAGCCTCTTAATGAATTTTTCTTCATTTTATCTCAGCCTAAAAAGTTTCGAAATATAGGACTTACGCAAAAGCAGGTGACAGTCACACTTATTCGTAATAAATCAGCATTGGATTAGCCCAAATAGATCGATTTAGGACGTTCAAGTGACTGTCACCTTTATAGGATTAAATTGCTGCGAAAACCGTTGTTGCCTAAAATAGATAAACCAAATCCCGAAGGAGAAAACCTATGACAACCCTGGCCTATTTCGAAGGCAATATTGTTCCTATTGAGCAAGCGCATGTAAGCATCACCTGCCATACGCTCCACTACGGCACCGGCTGCTTTGGCGGAATGCGTGGCTACTGGAATGAAAAGCACGAGCAGCTTTACGCATTCCGGCTGGTCGATCACTACACCCGCTTCCTCCACAGCACCAAACTGCTCATGTGTAATTTCGATTTCACACCTCAGCAACTAGCCGATATCACGGTCGAACTGCTTAGCCGCGAAGGCTGGCGACAAAACTGCTATATTCGCCCGATTGCCTACAAAGATGACGGCGTTTTCCGGGTGTGGCTACACGACGCCATGGACAAGATCGCTATCTTCAGCCAGCCGGTTGGTAAGTACCTGGAGGCCGACAAGGGTGCAAAGGTTTGCGTCAGCTCATGGCGGCGAGTCGATGATACGGCCATCCCAGCCCGTGGCAAGGTAAACGGGGCATACGTCAACAGCGCGCTGATCAAAAGCGAGGCGATGCTCAACGGTTTTGACGATGCTCTTGCTCTCAACCAAGACGGTCATGTCTCAGAGGGCAGCGCCGCCAACTTTATGATGATCCGCGATGGCGCTATCATTACGCCACCGATTACCAGCAACCTGCTGGAAGGCGTTACCCGCAGAACGCTCATTCATCTGGCTCGTGAAGAGTTGGGCCTCGACGTCATCGAACGCGATATTGATCGCAGTGAGCTTTACATGGCTGAAGAAGCGTTCTACTGCGGCACCGGTGTTCAAATGGCGGCCATCGGCTCTATCGATCATCGCCTTGTTGGTAACGGCAGTACCGGGCCTATTACCCAAAAGCTGCGTGATGTCTATTTCCAAGTGGTTATGGGCGAGATGCCGAAGTACAGCCACTGGCTCACGCCAGTTCCGGCGCTGGCGGCGGTTTAAGCCAAAAAGGAGATTTGGAGATGAGGCAATAAGGAGATTTCTAATATCCATCTCCCCATATCTTCATCTCCAAATCACCAAGCTCCAATATTGCCGAAGCTTTTTATTTTCACTCCGAAACATAGGAGAAAGGCTCGATCTGGTTGGCCAGCAACGATTATCATTTCATAACCCACTGGTATGTCGACGGCACAGTTGAAGAAGTCGCCGAAATACTGGGCGATCCGCTCAGCTTAGTTCGATGGTGGCCGGCTGTGTATTTGGCGGTTACAGAAGTTGTGCCTGGCGATGACAATGGCATTGGTCGGGTGATCGATCTGTATACTAAAGGCTGGCTGCCCTACACCTTGTGCTGGTCCTTCCGCGTTACCGAATCAAATTATCCGCACGGCTTTCACCTTGAGGCCTGGGGTGACTTCAACGGGCGCGGCATCTGGACATTAGAACAACAGGGTTC
>JAGRBY010001011.1 GCA_020433835.1 Anaerolineae bacterium
GACGCCATAATCGGCGGCATAGTGGGCCAGGTTCGACAGTTGGGTTACCAGCAGGTCTGTGTCTCTAGCTCGCTCTTCCGGCGTGGCTTGCCAGGTGCGGCCCACGGCGGAATAAATCGGCCCGACCAATGTCGATGAGCCAAGCGTCTGGCTGGCCTCGATGCAGTGGCGGATGTAGGCCAGCCCGTTGTCGCGAACGGACTCATGGGGGTGGATCAAGTCGCGGTCCGGCCCCATCGCCGCGCAGGTGCTGGCTCCCAAACCGTGGTCGTGGGCAATCGCGGCAGCGGTAGCGTAATCAAAGCCATCGACCGCTTCGATGGGGAATTCGATCAAATCGAAACCGGCCTCGGCCATCCGTGCGGCGGTTGTGGTTAGGTCTTCCATTGTAAAGGGGGAAAACCAAATCCAGGTGTTTGCGCCAAATTTCATAAAAGTCTCCTTTGACGGGTGTTTGTTGGTAATTGGTAACTAAAGATTAGAGATGGGTGATTACCAGTGAAGCGTTCAGCTTTTAGCTATCAGCTGTCAGTTTGTTCCTTTTTATCATACGCGAGCGGATAAAGCCGGTCAGGATGGCTCAAGCGTTGCCTTTCGGATAAAGCTGACGGCTGAACGCTGAGTGCTGAGTGCTTTATCTCTACTCCTACGACATCGCTTCCTGTTTTTCGAACTCGCTGATCGATAGACTACCGGCGTCTTCATCGTGGTGGCGACCTCGGGGGGTGATGTGGCTCCACAAGATAAAGGCCAGGGTTGAGAAGAGAAGGAGAAAGAAGCCGAGGCGAAAGCCGGAGAACCACCAGGGCTGGAACATCCCTATGATGCCGAGCAGGATGCCGGCGATGATGGTTTTCTCGATTGGGCCGTAGATGTGGTTTGGAATTTTGTGGTTAAGGATATTGGCGGTGATAACGATGGCCGCAATAAAGATGAGCACGATCGACACAAAGTAAAGAATAAAGGGGATGGCTGAGAGCAAGACGTTACGCGACATCTGCTCTTCGGTGGCGGTGGATTGAATGAACGGGCCGGATGCCGCGCCCAAAATGAGACAGCCGATGATCCAGAGGATCAGTTGGATAGGAATGTAGCGGCGTATACCTGCCATAGTTTGCTCCTCAAGAAGTTAGTAGAACAAATCGCTGATTTGTTCACAAGAGAGCAAGTCAGCGACTTGCTCTACTCTGTTTAGCCAACACGTTGGCCGTTGTTTGCAAAATAGTGAATACGGTCGCCGGTGATGTTGAAGCGAACGTTTTCGCCGATGTTCCAACTGGTCATACCGGTGACGATGCTCAGTAGCGACTGTTGGCCCGATTTGATGTGCAAAATGGTTTCAACGCCGAGAGGTTCGACCAATTTGATCTCGCCGCTGAAATCGCCGTCGGGTGTGGGCTGGATGTCTTCGGGACGAACGCCCAGGATGAAATCGGACGGAATCTTGTCCGAACCGGTTTGCTTGGTTAGTTGGATAGCACTGTCTTTGACCACCAGTGATCCATTGTGGCGATTGGCCGGCAGCAGATTGATGCCCGGCGTCCCGACCAACTGGGCCACAAAGGTGGTGGCCGGTCGGTCGTAGATGTCATCGGGGCTGCCAACCTGAACAATCCGTCCCTGATCGAGCACGCCGATGCGGTCGGCCATCGTCAGCGCCTCGACCTGATCGTGGGTGACAAAGAGGGTGGTGCTGCCCTGCGTTTTTTGCAGGTGTTGCAGTTCAACCCGTAGGGATTCACGCAGTTTGGCATCCAGGTTCGACAGCGGCTCGTCCATCAAATAAATGCGCGGTTCGCGCACGATGGCCCGGCCAATCGAGACACGCTGCATCTCACCCCCGGAGAGTTTGGCTGTTTTGCGTTCGAGCAGGTGGTTGATGCGCAGCTTCTCGGCGGCGCTTTCGACGCGCTGGCGGATTTCGGCTTCGGGCGTTTTGCGCAGCGGCGAACGCAGCGGAAAAGCCAGGTTGTCGTAGACAGACATGGTCGGGTACAGCGAGTATTGCTGGAAGACAAAGGCTACATCGCGGTCGGCGGGGGTTAGACCGTCGACGTTCTCATCATCAAAAAGCAGTTGGCCCTCATCCTGTTTTTCCAGCCCGGCGATGATGCGCAGGGTAGTGGTTTTGCCTGCGCCGGTCTGGCCGAGCAATACGAAGAACTCGCCGTCGCCAATTTCAAAGGAAACATCTTTGAGGGCGGTTACATCTTTGAAGCGTTTGGTTATTTTCTTTAGGGTGACGTCACTCATAACTCGATCCTTAGTGGATTGCCAATTCGGTCTTGGGATTGAAAAATCGAACCATCTCCGAGTCAAGATCAAACCGAACCTTGCTGCCTATCGGGTACCGGATTTGACGGTCGCTGCGGATGTGGATGATGGTATCGTTATCAAGCTCAACGTGGAGCATCGTGTACGCGCCGTACAACTCCGAAGCGT
>JAGRBY010001012.1 GCA_020433835.1 Anaerolineae bacterium
CATCGATCCGTATGCCCGCCAGGTCACCAACTCAATTGGCAATGGCGTTATTTACGATCCGAATGCTTTCGATTGGGGCAGCGATAAGTTCCACATCGCCCACGGCAACGAACTGGTCCTTTACGAAATGCACATAGGCACCTTCTATGTCAACGGCAAGGGCGGCCCCGGCACCTTTGACAGCGCAATTGAAAAGATGCCCTATCTGCAAGAACTTGGTGTTAACGCCATCGAAGTCATGCCGGTAGCCGAGTTTCCGGGTGACTTTTCGTGGGGCTACAACCCATCGCACCCCTTTGCCGTAGAAAGCATCTACGGCGGACCAGACGGCTTCAAACGCTTCGTCAAAGCCGCCCACGAACATGGACTGGCCGTTATCATCGACGTGGTTTACAACCACTTCGGCCCCACTGACGTCGATCTGTGGCAGTTTGACGGCTGGAGTGAAAATGAAGGTGGTGGCATCTACTTCTTTAACGATCATCGCGCCAGAACCCCGTGGGGCGATACCCGTCCCGATTATGGCCGTGGCGAAGTACGGCAGTATATTCGCGATAATGTAATGATGTATCTTGAAGAATATCACGTTGATGGGTTACGTTGGGACGCCACCATTCATATCAAAAATATCGAAGGCAACGAAGGCAACCCGGCCAACGACATTCCCGAAGGCTGGAGCCTGATGCAGTGGATTAATAATGAAGTGCGCGAACATTTTCCTAATGCTATTCTTATTGCTGAACATTTACCCAACAATGAATATATCACCAAAGATACCGGAGCCGGGGGTGGAGGTTTTACGGCGCAATGGGATGCCCAGTTCGTTCATCCGGTTCGCGGCGCGATTATTGGCAGTGAGGATAAATTTCGCGATTTGAATGACGTTGCCGGAGCCATCGAAAACCGCTACGATCTCGACCGCTACCGCCGCGTCATCTACACCGAATCGCATGATGAGGTCGCCAATGGCCGGGCGCGTGTGCCCGAGGAAATCTGGCCGGACAATGTCGAGAGTTGGTTCTCGCGCAAACGCTCCACGTTGGGATCGGCCCTGGTCTTGACCGCGCCGGGTATTCCGATGCTGTTCCAAGGACAAGAGCTGTTGGAAGACCGCTGGTTTCACGACAAAGATCCCTTGGAGTGGCAGCGGGTTGAACAACAAGGCGGCATCTTACAATTGTATCGCGATTTGCTGACACTGCGCCGTAACCTGTCCGAGGTGACGCGCGGTTTGACCGGCCAAGGTCTCCACATCTTCCGCGTCGATCACGAGGCCAAGCTGCTGGCCTTCCATCGCTGGGCCGAACAAGGCCCCGGTGATAGCGTGGTCGTGGTCGCCAATATGGCCAACCAGACGCTCGAAAACTTTGTCATCGGCTTTCCACGCGCGGGCTTATGGAAGACCCGTTTCAACAGCGACGCCAGTGTCTACAGCGACGATTTCAGCGACACCCCCTCTTTTGATGTCGAAGCCAAAGAAGGCGATACGGATGGCCTGCCGTGCTACGGCGAGATTAGCATCGGCTCGTATACGGTGTTGATCTTTTCGCAGGATGAATAAGGTGTAGTAACTGGCGATTGGAGATTAGCAAGACCGGCGAAAAAAGTCAGGTGACAGTCACTAAGTGACTGTCACCTTTATTGTGGTAGCGAAGGGCAGTCCCCCGCTACCCTTTTTAGGTCTTTCCTCGCACTTTCTGGTATAATGCCGGGGTATAAATTAGCAGCGGAGTACCCCCATGGCCGGCTTAAAACTGTTTCTCTTTGGCTCACCACGCGTAGAGTTGGATAACGCACCGGTTGATATTCCCCGACGCAAAGCTATGGCGCTGCTTGTTTACTTGGCGGTTAATCATCAACTCCACAGCCGCGATGCATTAGGCACGCTATTTTATCCCGATAACGATCAAAGCCGGGCCAGAAGCTATCTGCGCCGAGACCTGGCGGTTCTTACCGGCAACCTGGGCAGCGAATGGTTTTCAACCGATCGCGAGTCGATTGAACTAACCTATAATGGAACACCGTCATCCAGCGAAGCGGATACGCCCCCGCCTATTTGGCTGGATGTTAAACAGTTTCAACAGCTTATTACCGCCGGGCGTCAGCACGACCATAGCTCGAAAACCATTTGCTCCGAATGCCGACCGCTGCTCAGTCAGGCCGTCGAGCTTTATACCGGCGATTTTTTGACCGGCTTTTCACTACGCAGCTGCCCGGAATTTGATGATTGGCAGTTCTTCCAGGCCGAAAGCCTGCGTCAAGATTTGGCCAATACCCTGCAACGTTTAGTTGTGGGCTGTAGCGAGCAGAGCGATTTCGACAAGGCCATTCCTTACGCCCGGCGCTGGGTGGCACTCGATCCGCTGCACGAACCGGCCCAGCGCCAGCTTATTCAACTCTATGACCAGGCTGATCAATCATCGGCGGCCATCCGCCAGTA
>JAGRBY010001013.1 GCA_020433835.1 Anaerolineae bacterium
TTGGTCGGCATTGAGAATTGCATTGGCCAACTCTTCACCGATCTCGCCACGCATCCGGTGAACCAGTTCAGCGGCGTATTCGCTTTGCTTATCAACGGTCAGGCGCATACCCATGCCAAATTCGGCGTTGTCTTCAAAGAGCGAGTTACTCCAGGCCGGGCCGCGTCCGGCATCGTTGTGCGTCCAGGGGGTGGTCGGCAAGTTGCCGCCATAAATGCTGGAGCAGCCGGTGGCGTTGGCAATAACCGTGCGGTCGCCGAAGAGCTGGCTCATCAGCTTAAGGTAAGGCGTTTCACCACAGCCGGCGCAGGCTCCGGAGAACTCAAAGAGCGGTTCGAGCAGTTGAACGTTTTTAACGTTGGTGAATTTTACCTCATCCAGGCGATTGATTTCGGGCAGCGTCAGGAAGAAGTCCCAGTTTTCGACTTCGGTTTCGCGGATAGGTAGCTGCGCTTCCATATTGATGGCTTTACGACCGGCCTGCCGTTTATTCTTAGCCGGGCAGGCCTCGACACACAGTTGGCAGCCGGTGCAGTCTTCGACCGCCACTTGTAGCGTGTATTTCTGGCCGCGCAGCTCTTTCCAGCGGGCGTCCGTAAATTTAAAAGCCTTAGGTGCCTCCGTGAGAGCGCTCTCATCATATACTTTGCCACGAATAACAGAGTGGGGGCAAACCAGCACACACTTGCCACACTGAATACAAACATCGGGATCCCAAACCGGCACGTCTTGGGCGATGTTCCGTTTTTCCCATTGGGTTGTTCCAACGGGATAGGTGCCGTCAATGGGCAACGCGCTGACCGGCAGCAAGTCGCCCCGGCCGGCGATCATTTCGGCGGTGATGGTTTGGACAAATTCGGGGGCGGCGGCGGGGACAACCGGCGGCAGTTCCAGATCACTGGTGACAGCAGCCGGTATTTCAACCTGGTGCATATGAGCCACAGACGCATCAACCGCCGCAAAGTTTTTCTTGACGATGATCTCACCACGCACGCCATAGGTTTTCTTAATCGATTCTTTAATTTTGGCAATGGCTTCATCTCTAGGCAGCACGCCGCTGATGGCAAAGAAACAGGTCTGCATAATCGTGTTGATACGTACCCCCAGCTCCATCTCGCGGGCTACCGTGTAGGCATCGATGACGTACACCTTCAGATTTTTGTCGATAATTTGCTGCTGCACATCGCGCGGAATGTGATCCCAGACTGTATCGGGGCCATAGGGCGAGTTGAGTAAGAACGTGGCACCGTCGGCAGCCAGGCTGAGAACATCGTACCGCTCCAGAAAACCGAATTGGTGACAGGCGACAAAGTTAGCCTGGTTAATCAGGTAAGTGCTGTGAATATGGTCGGGACCAAAGCGCAGGTGCGAAATGGTACGCGCGCCTGACTTTTTTGAGTCGTACACAAAATAACCCTGAGCGTGGTTGGGCGTTTCCTGGCCGATAATCTTAATCGAGTTTTTGTTGGCGCTGACGGTTCCGTCGGAGCCAAGACCCCAGAAGACGGCGCGAATGGTGTCATCGGCTTCGGTATCAAAGTCGGGGTCAAAGTCAAGGCTGGTGTGGGTCACATCGTCAATAATGCCGACAGTGAAGTGGTTTTTGGGTTGGGGTTTAGCCAACTCATCGAAAACCGCTTTAATCATAGCCGGGGTGAACTCTTTAGAGGACAACCCATAACGCCCGCCGATAATGCGCGGCATCTGGCTAAAGGGTGCGGTCTGGTTGACAACGCCTTCGCTCACGGCCGTGACTAAATCAAGGTAGAGCGGTTCGCCGATGCTGCCTGGCTCTTTGGTGCGGTCCAGCGCGGCGATGGCTTTTGTTGTGGATGGCAGCGCCTCTAGGAAATGTTCTACCGAGAAGGGGCGATACAGCCGTATTTTTACCAAACCGACCTTTTCGCCTTGCTCGATCAGGTAGTTGATTGTTTCTTCGGCGGCTTCGCAGCCGGAACCCATCAGTACAATGACGCGCTCGGCATCCGGTGCGCCCACGTATTCAAACAGCTTGTATTGACGACCGACCAAGCCGGCGAATTTGTCCATGGCATTTTGAACAATTTCGGGGGTGGCCATGTAAAATGGGTTAGCTGTTTCGCGAGCCTGGAAATATACGTCGGGGTTTTGAGCCGTACCGCGAATTGCAGGGCGGTCGGGCGATAAACCACGCAGCCGGTGAGCACGAACGAGATCATCATCGATCATCGCCCGGATGTCCTCTTCGGTAAGCTTTTCGATTTTGTTGATTTCGTGGGATGTGCGGAAGCCGTCAAAAATGTGTAAAAACGGAACCCGCGATTCGAGGGTGCTGGCCTGAGAAATAAGGGCCATGTCCATTACCTCTTGGACCGAGTTGGCGAAGAGCATAGCCCAACCGGTGGCGCGAGCAGCCATCACATCACTATGGTCCCCAAAGATCGAAAGGCCTTGCCCGGC
>JAGRBY010001014.1 GCA_020433835.1 Anaerolineae bacterium
ATATGCTCAAGCGCGGTATCACCGGCGTCGATGTGGTCAAAGCTCTGGCTAAACGCGGTTTCACCGACGTGGCCGAAGCAGTATTGGGCATCCAGAAACAGCGCGTTTCCGGCGACTACCTCCACACCTCGGCTATTCTCGATGAAAACTTCAACGTGATTGCCGCCGTAAACGATCTAAACGACTACGAAGGCCCCGGCACCGGTTATCGACTTGAAGGCGAACGCTGGAAACAACTCGCCAACATTCGACAAGCCATCAGCCCGGAAGACATTTAGGGTCAAGGAGCAAACATCATGGCACAAATAACTGAGGATATGGTTCGCAGTGTTGTGGCCGAAATCGTTGCCCAGATGATGCAAAACGGCAACGGTGCTGCGCCCGTCGCAACAGAAGAACCGGTTGAAGAAGTTGAATTTACCGAAATGGGTGAGGCCAAACAAGGCACCAACCCCAAAGAAGTGGTTATCGCCCTGGCTCCGGCTTTTGGCGATAAACTGAAAAAGCGCACGATTACCGGCGTACCCCACGCCCGCGTTTTGCGGCAAGTGATGGCCGGTATTGAAGAAGAAGGCATGGTCGCTCGGATTATCCGCGTTAAGCACACCTCCGACCTGGCTTTTGTGGGCAAACGTGGCGCAGAGTTGAGCGGTTCCGGCATCGCCGTGCCGCTGCAATCACGCGGCACGACCCTGATCCACCAAAAAGATTTGAACCCGCTGCAAAACGTCGAGTTGTTCCCACAGGCTCCGGTTATCGATCTGGATACCTACCGGGCTATTGGTCGCAACGCGGCTCGCTACGCTAAAGGCGAAAGCCCCCAACCTGTCGCCCAAATTAACGACCAGATGACTCGCCCCAAATACCAGGCTATCGCTGCTGTATTCCATATTCGCGAAACCAGCTTTGTGGAAAAAGGCGTCAAGCCTGTAGACCTGCAAGTGAAATTCAAGTAGGCCGGAGGAAATAATGTCTCAACATGATATGATCGCTGCCATTGTGCAGGAAGTACTCAAAGAAATGAACGGGGGCGTCAAGCCCGCAATGTCCGCACCGTCTTCAAACGGCGGCAAACTCTGCTACAAAAGCGACTACCCGTTAGCCGAAAAACGGCCCGAACTGGTAAAAACCGCTACCGGCAAAACGCTGAACGAAATTACGCTCGATGCCGTGGTGAGCGGCGCTATCAAAGCCGAAGAAATTCGCATCACGCCGCAAACCCTGGAATACCAGGCCCAGGTAGCCGAAAGCATTGGCCGCCCGCAAATGGCCTCGAACCTGCGCCGGGCTGCCGAAATGACCGCCGTACCCGATGCCCGCGTGCTGGAAATCTACAACGCCTTGCGCCCCTATCGCTCCTCAGCCGAGGAACTGGCGGCCATTGCCGATGAATTGGAAACCCAGTACGGCGCGAAAATTTGCGCTAACTTCGTTCGCGAAGCCTGCCAAGTTTACAAAAAACGCGGTCGGCTGAAAGAGGATGCGTAGTTGTTGGGGTGGTTAGTTGGTTAGTTGCTAACAAACTATCAAACCATCCAACAAGCTTATCAACAGCATAGATATTCTTCCCAAAAAACGTGGGGGCGAGTCGAAATGACTTACCCCCACGGGGAAAATCTAAGGGATGGAAGTTAAATACCTTGACTATTTCGTTGGGTAATTCGTAATTGGTAACGGGTAATTAGAGATCAAGAAACAATTACCAATACCTATTTACCAATTACCCGAACGCAAATTCGGTAGTTTTTTAATTCTCGATCCTAAGAAACAGAGAGTTATCTCGTGAGTATTATAGCAGGAATCGACGTAGGAAATTCCACAACAGAAGTAGCCATCGCTGAAATATCATCAGCCGGCAGCAAACCGCACTTTCTGGGATCGAGCCGGGTCAGTACGACCGGCATCAAAGGCACGCTAAGCAACATCCCCGGCATTGTGTACGGTTTGGAAGACGCGGCCAAGGCAGCGGGCATCGAGGTGAGCGACATCAACCTGGCCCTGCTCAACGAAGCCACCCCGGTTATCGGTGATATTGCGATGGAAACCATCACCGAAACGATCATCACCGAATCGACAATGATCGGCCACAACCCCGGTTCGCCGGGCGGCATTGGCATTGGCGTAGGCGTCACCACCCACATCAACGATCTGATCAACGTCAAACGCGGCGAAAAGATTATCGTCATTGTCCCCAAAGGCCACGACTTTGAGATTGCCGCTTCGATGATCCGCCGCGCCCTGGAGTTTGGTGTCGATGTTCAAGGCGGCATCATTCAATCGGATGACGGCGTTTTGATCGCCAATCGCATTCCCAAGATTTTGCCCTTTGTTGATGAAGTCCAGTTGATCGATCACGTGCCGCTTAATATGCTGGCCGCGGTTGAAGTGGCGGCTAAGGGGCAGGTTATTCGCCAGTTGAGCAACCCCTACGGCG
>JAGRBY010001015.1 GCA_020433835.1 Anaerolineae bacterium
CCAGCGCCTCGTGAAGCGCCTCAAAGGCCAGCGTCACTCCGCCGAGATCGGCTGTGTTTTCCGTGACGGTTAGCTGCCCGTTGACGAACAAATCAGGCAGCACTTCGTAGCTGTTGAACTGTGCGACAAGCATTCCGGTCAGTTCGGTGAATTCTTCGCTGTCTCCCGGTGTCCACCAGTCAACCATATTGCCCTGGGCATCGAAGCGCCGGCCGATGCCGTCAAAGCCATGGGTGATCTCGTGCCCGATCACTGCGCCGAGAGCGCCGTAGTTCACCGCCGCGTCCAGGTCTGGATAGAAGAATGGGGGCTGCAAGATGGCCGCCGACACTTCGATCTTGTTAGCCTGGGGCTGGTAGGCGGCGTTGATATCGGTGGGCAACGTGGATCCGGCAATATTGAACTCCTCGGAAACGACCGGTTCTCCCAGCTTGGCCATGTTGCGGTTCATTTCGAACTGATTCAGGCGCATCATGTTGCCCAGGTAATCGCCACGGCGTATCGACACACTGCTGTAGTCCACCCAGTTGTCCGAGTAGCCGACGTGGATTTCCAGATGTCCCAGCTTTTCCAGGGCGAACGCGCGCGTGGAATCGTCCAGCCAGGGGTTGGTCTGTAGCCGCGACTCGAACTGTGCTTTGATGCGCCCTGCCATCTCCTCAACCCGTTCCCGCGTTTCGTCCGTGAAATATTCGCGAACGTACAGTTGCGCCACCGGGTGGCCAAAGCTGTGCTGGAGTTGCGATGCCATTCGCTGCTCGCGGGGCAGCAGCCTGGTCTTGCCCTGCAGCTTCTTCATGTAGAAATCCAGACTGCGTTCGGCAACGGCCGGGCTGAGGAACTGCGACATACTGTTGATCAACCGCCAGCGCAGATAGTCCTTGAAAACATTCAGGGGACGCTCGGCAAGCAGGCCGTTGAGCGCTTCCAGGTAGGGGGGCTCAGCGACGTTGATATCCCCATCCAGCGTCGATCCCAGGGCCGCGAAGTAGGCATCGAAGTCGAACAGGGGGGCCAGGTTTGGCAGCTCCGACACGGGCATCTTGTGGTATTGGGCAGCCGGATCGGCGGCCTCCACCGGCGACAGCGTTGCCGAGGCCAGGGCCTTTTCCAGCGAAACAATGGCCTGTCCCTGGCTGGCGGCGTCATCAGGTGCGATGCCGGCCAACTGCAGCATTTGGGCCACATGCTCGACGAAGGCTTCCAGCACCGGGGCGAAAGCCTCATTGACATAGTAGTCGCGGCTGGGCAGCGAGAGCTGGCCCGGGTAAAGCTGCATCAGGTTCAGGTCGCTCTGCTTCTTGTCGGGAACGACGCCGGTGGTGATCAGCACCGGCTGGCCGCTGACATTGATCAGGTGGGCAAGCGCGCCGGGCAGGTCTGACAGGTCGGCGATGGCCTCGATGTGCTCCAGGTCGGGCTGCAAGGGGTCAAATCCCAGTGCTTCCAGGCGTTCGACATCCATGGCCGAGGCGAATAGATCGCCCACTTGCTGCACAATCGTGCCCTCAGGTTCGTCGGCGCTCTGGTCGGCCGCGTCTTGCAGCAAGCTCAGGATCTGTTCATTGAGAAGGTGAAACAGGCCGATGAAGCCGCCGACCTGGGCATCTTCGTCGGGGATGACCGCCTGGTCCAGCCAACCTCCGGCGGCAAAGCGATAAAAATCTTGCCGCGGGTCGGCCGTGGGGTCCAGGTTGTCGATGCTGAAACCCAGGCGCTCCGTGTGATGGGACAGATCGGTCGCGTGGCGGCTGTGCTTGTCGTCGTGGTGCGGATGCTTGGGCACGGACGCAAATTGGGACACCTGGCCGAATTTGTCTGATAAAGTTGATTGGTTCATTTGTTACACACCAATACTTGATTTCTTCGAGAAAGAGCGTCCATGAGCATCTCCTTGTTGGCAGCTTTGTCATCTCCCGACTTAACGGAGATGCTCATGGACTTCCAGTTAGATCTTCACAGTAGCAACCTCAGTTGACCGTCACTGTTTCCAGGATCGAAGGCAGGGTAGTGGTGCGCCACCGGTCCAGCTCGGTATGGTCTCCTTGCATCGCCAGGATGACGAAGGTGCTGTTCGGGGTCTCGAAGGCGATGGCGTCGGAATCATAGGCCACGCCGCCCAGGGAAACTGCACCAGGTAAGAGCTTGCTGGGCAACCCATCGATGGCAGGCCCATCGACGACCTGTGAGGGATCAAAAGCAGCCCCTAACCTGGAGATTAACATTTCAATCGCGTCCGGAGCTGCTGTGCCTGCCGGCAGCGTTACGACCGCAATGACATCCGTTCCGGACTGCCACTGGCTAGCGGACGTCGGCTTGAAGCCGGCCGGCAAAGTCGCCGTCAGTGTCGCGTTGCCCTCCTGGTTCGTCACCGCAATCTCCGCCGGCGTCAGGAATGTTTGTTGAGCAGCGAGACAGGATGTATCCA
>JAGRBY010001016.1 GCA_020433835.1 Anaerolineae bacterium
CAGCCGAATAAACAACGTGCGCCCCAGCATGCTCGTATTCGTCATTACCAAATCCGGCTCCTGCGCCGGCATCTTTCTCAACATAGACGGTATGGCCTGCTCTGACCAAACTCAAGACACCTGCCGGCGTCAATCCGACTCGGGTTTCCCCATCACGTACTTCTTTAGGAACTCCGAATTCCATGTTAAGACTTACTCCTTTTGGGTTGAGAGGCGGTGGATAACAAAAATTATCTACTGCTTCTACCAGGTAATAAATTTTTTAGACTAATTAAGCAGAAAAATATACAGCACTACCTTTGCACTTTAAGGTGTTGTGGCCAGAAACCAGATTTTTTAGCGTTATAAAGAGGCGCATTCTGCCCCAAAAGGCTTTCAATAAAGCATCAAAAACCTGGTTTCTAAAAAAGTGCTAACATAGTAATATACAATTTCTCCTGTATCCCACTTTATCATAAATCGGTTACACCTGAGTTACAACGGAGATATCTAACGGGTAACCTAAGTAGCGTGAAACACCACATTAATATGTTAGTTGTCTCCGCAACAAAAACCACATCAAGGTCACTTTAGGTCGAATAAAACAGGTCAAGGTATTTAAAATAATACTACTGCTTAGACAACAAGCACCCAAAGTCCGTTATCTTTACCTCTAAATTTCGATTTTTGGCTTATCAGAGTTCATCAATGAAAATCTGAGGAAAACATGTGTTGCTGCTGCCACACTATGAGCTAACGTGGTGTTTTGTATTGGCGAATGATTGAAGGAGAGCGACTAAGATCTCCGGGGGATCAATTTTGCTGACGAAGGCGTCTGCGCCGATACGTAAAGCCACCCGTCGCATTTCCAGCAAACCGCTTAAAGCAACAATTCGCATCGCAGGAAATTCACAATGCAAAGTAGTGATCAAGTTGTTCTTTCTGAGGCCCGGCAACTCAAAATCAACGAGAACCAGATCAGGAACAACAGCACGTGCTTGAGCCAGCAGACTTTCGGCGTCGCTTGCCTCACCAACAACATACAAATTAGGTTCTTGCTTCAGCAAGATTTGCAGCGCGGAACGCACATGGAGTTGATCGTCGGCCAGTAATATTCGCATAAGGCGAAACCCAATCAAGAATATTATTTCCTGTAACATTTTCATGTCCAGTGTAGGCTAAAATCCGGCTAAAAACACCGGACATATGGGGAGTTTTTGGCCTAGCAAAAACAATAGTTCTTATTTGGGTTAACTGACCAGGTAAAAATTGCTTAATATGAGTAGGTGACAGTCACTTCGATGCACTAAATCGAGCTATGTATGCCAAACGGACGCTCATTTCTAATAAAAGTGACTGTCACCTTACTATACGCCCAACTGCGTAACGCATATCTATATCTACTCCAGGCTATATCCAAAAGAGTGATTGAACAATAGCCGTGTTTTCTCATCAGCTGGAAAGAGGCTCTCGACAATAAGTTCCTGAAGGGTAACATCGTACGGCGTACTGAATTTTGTCAGCGTGGCGAAAAAACTTAGAGTATTACCATCGCGTTCGGTATTATATTTTAAAATAGGTTCGTGCTCCGCTTGAGTCGCCCATAACTGCCAGTCGGGGTCACCAGCAGCTTCATCTTCACCAAGCGAAAGCCATCGCCCACCTCGCCGAATTTCCAAAGCGCTCATAAAACCTATCGGTATACAAATTCACGTTCTCGCTCACCCGGCGGCTGGCTGTGGAGCCGCCAATATTCCTCAGCAATCCGATCCGGATCGAAATGGGTGCCGGGTTGTACAAAACCGGCAATCGTCACGGTAGCCACCTGAATGCCGTCGGCTTCAAGCTCCGCGCCCAAGCTGTAGGTGAGGTTGCGCAGAGCCGCTTTACTGGCAGCCAATGAGGAATATTGTGGATGCGGACTCAACGCCAACCCGCCCCCCGTAAACAAAATCGTGCCGCTTTTCTGGGCCTTCATCTCAGGGATGACCTGCTGAGCGCACACCAAGGCTGCCGCTACACTCACCCGAAATGTCATCATCAAATTGTCAACCGGTAAGGCCGATGGCGTTTCGGGCTTAATCAAAGCGGCGTTGTAAACCAAAACCGTCGGAGGCCCAAGTTGTTCTTTAATTTGATCAAATGCCTGCACCAGTGTATCGAAATCGGCAGCATCAGCCGAAAATGCACGAGCTGTTAAGCCCGATGCTTCTAAATCAGCTACGTACTGCGCCAACGCCTCAGCCCGTCGGGCAATGAGGGCCAAATCAAACCCCTCGCGCCCAAATCTTTTGGCAACGGCCAGCCCAATACCAGGGCCAACGCCCACAACCACACAAATCTTTTTGCTCATAGAACCATCCTAATTTAAAAATAACTTCCGTATTTACGTTTATGTAATTGGTAAATAGGTATTGGTAATTCAATCTCCAGTCTCTAATTACCAGT
>JAGRBY010001017.1 GCA_020433835.1 Anaerolineae bacterium
AAATTCGATGTTAAAGATGTGCTCGTCGTCGGGACCATCGTAACACTCTTGGAGATATTCTTTGGGGTTAAAGGCAGCCATATAATCACTGCCGGTGTAAGTTGGCATCATAGTAAACACGTAAAAGGTCTATTAATAAGGAACAAAGCTGGCTTTGGGCTTGAAACAGTTGGGCAACGCAAAGGCCGCGGTATGAACAGCCCCATTATAGAACTCCATGCGATCAACCGGAATGCGTTCAAGATGCGTAGGTTGGCTGGGATCGAGCTTTAAGTTGGTCATCAGAAAAACGCCCATATGGCCATATTTCATCGAAGGATCAATAAAATAGTAGTAATGGACATTCTCAAAATGATCTCTAGCAAGCGCAACCGTGCTGGCATACCAGCCCGACTCCGGCCATACCCACCCGCCCAAAGCGGTGATAATGCCCTGATCGGTGACGGCCTGGGTTAGCTTGTGATAAAACTTTTTAGTCCATAGTGACGCAGCGCGATCCTCAAGCGGGTCAGTGCCATCGACGATGATGAGGTCGAACATGTTCTGATAATCAATGTCTGCCCCATCCATCGCAAAAAATTCAACTCGATCATCGTGGTTTTCTTGCAGTTCCGGCATGTGGCGGCGGCACATCTCGACTACGTCGGCATCAATGTCGATCCAGACGATGCGCTCTAGATAGGAATGTTTGCCCAATTGGTTGACTACCCCACCGTCGCCGCCGCCGATGACCAGTACATTTTTGGGCGGTTGGGGCGCAATGGCCAGCGGTACATTGGTAATCATTTCGTGGTAGCAAAAGTTATCGGCAACCGTCATTTGGATGAATCCATCCAGCACGAGCATCTTGCCGTGGTAGGTGGTATCATAAATGGCGATGTGCTGAAAATTGGAATGGCGCTCTTCAACCAATTTTTCAATACGCACCGCGGTCAGTTGGGCCGAATGTTGGCCGCGATCATCATCCAGTAAATAGCGACCGTCGGTTTCTCCATTTTTGTATTCTACAACAACTCCGGATGTTCCAATTTTAGGCATCAGCATTTCCTTCCGATTAATTTTTGTACCAACGAAATTGGCGTTGAAACCGGTGTCGGACTAAATTTTCGTTTTAGCAGCTGCGACTCGACATTTTTGGCTTTGAATTGCTGGGCCAAGAATTTTTCCACAGCGTCGAAATCGGTTTCAAGGTTGCAAGAATAGAGATCGAGCGAGATATAGCCATATTCAGGCCAGGTATGAATCGATAAATGGCTTTCTTCTAAAACCAATACAGCTGAATAGCCTTCCGGTGAAAAGTAATGTTCCAGATGACCTACTACGGTTACCTTTGCAATTTGAGCCGCTTGTTTTAGGCAGCCAAGAATCGACTCCCGATCGCGGATAATATCCGGATCACAGCCTGATAAATCAATAATGGCATGTTTGCCGATAACAGATTGAGTGTGATGAAACATCATAAGTCGCGCTCCTTACAATAATGTCTTGAGACATATAAAAATGCCTCAACGTCACCAATAATGTAGTTTTGCCTCCCAAATTATTGGCACGCACTTACGACTGACGCTCCCCAAGAACGCATTATCATTGTGTAAAGTGTTAAGAAACCGAGTAAACAAGAAAGCAAAGCAGCTGTTTGGCCGCTTTGCTGCTTTGCAAAGAAGACTTGACTTTAAGGTTATAAATTATTGATTAACCTGTTCTTCAAACTGCGCCCACAGATCGGTATATAGCCCGGTTGCTTCTGAGCTAAGTGGTAAAATCACTTCGGCATTCTTTAAAGCTTCGGTGGGCGGGAAGATAATGGGGTTATCCCGAATTTCGGGATCAATAAGAGAATGCGCGGCCTCGTTGGCCGTAGCATAGTAGGTTTCGTTGACAATTTGAGCATTTATATCCGGCCGTAATAAAAAATTTAGAAAGAGTTCAGCGGTATAGGGGTTAGAGCTGCTTGTGGGTACAATAAAGTTATCCCCCCAAAGAATAGCTCCTTCTTTCGGAAAGACAAAGTCTACTGGTACGCCTTCTTCTTGAGCGTATTCAACATCTTCAGCCCAACCAACCAGGGCTACAACTTCACCGCTAGCCAACAGCGGCACAGCCCCTTCGGCGTAGCTATCAACAAAGACGATATCGTCTTTAAGTTCGAGCAATTTTTGGTAGGCTTCGTTGAGTTCGTCCGGATTTTCTGAATTAAGCGAGTAATCGAGCGATTTTAATGCCACACCAAGCGGCTCGCGTAGAGAACTGCGCATCGCAATTTTTCCAACCGAGCGAATTTTCCATAAATCTTGCCAGCTGGAAACAGGTATATCGATCAGATCCGTGCGATAAATCAAAAATGTCGATCCCCAGGTAAAAGGAACCGAATGGGCATTGCCCGGATCATGACCCAGATCCCGGAAATTAGCCCAAATATTTTT
>JAGRBY010001018.1 GCA_020433835.1 Anaerolineae bacterium
CTCCCGTTCGAGGCCGCGCCATTCGCCCCGATTCGATTCAACCGCGATGCTGCCGGTCAAGATAACAAGCGCCAGTTCGTTGTCGCCGCTGCTGAACGACCACGTGGCACCGGCGGCTAACTGCCGCACCTGGAAGGATATGTAATCCCAACCGGCTTGGTCGGGGGTAACTGAGAGGATCAGGCCGGGATCAGCCGGATCGCTGGTGGGGCGGACTAACATATTTTCTGGGGTGTATTGCATGAAAATCTCCAAATGATGGTGACTGTGACTGAAAAACAACTTCACAATTCACAATGTGTTTATGACTTACGCAGTTCGTAGAACAATTTAGCAAATTGTTCCCATTTTGAAACAAAGGTAAGCCACAAATGTGCAATTTATGCGTACAGAACGTCTGATTTTGTACCACCTGCGTAAGTTTCTTTGTTTTTAAGATCGGTAAAGCGTGGCCGATGTGGCCACGTAGGACGCGCTAGCTGCTCGGCTCAACCGCTGCCCAACAGCCGCTTTCCCAAGACTTCAGCATAGCCTGCTGGACGTTGGCCACGGCCAGAGCTTCAGTAAAGCCGGGTTCGCCCTGCCGGCCGGTGGCGATCGACTTTAAGAAGTTGTAGGCTTCGATTACCTTTAAATCGTCATACCCCAAATTTAGTCCCCAGGCTGGGTTAAAGTGGCTGTGGTAGGGATGGGCCGGCCCGCTCAGCAGCGTCAGATAGCCGTCTTCCGCCGGGTTTTCTGTATTGCGCCACTGGAGTTGTAGCTCGTTCATGCGTTCCATGGTCCACTTGATAGCGCCCTGGGTGCCGTGGATTTCAAAGGACATATCACACTTGGCCCCGTTGATGACCCGGCAAGCCTCCAAGATACCGCGTGCGCCGTTTTCAAAGTGAACCAGAGCATTGACGTAATCTTCGTTGGTCACTTCGCCTTGCGGATCGTCAGGGCTGCCGACATCGTAGTGGGTGCCTTTGCCCGGCTGGGGAATGGGCCGTTGCTTGATAAAGATCTCTTTGTCGCTGCTGGCGCGGGTGATCGGGCCGGCCAGCATATGGGCCATATCGATCACGTGTGACATCAAGTCGCTTAGGGTACCCAGGCCGTGTTGTTCCTCGAAGCGCCATGAGAAGAAGCCCATTGGGTCGCCGGCATAGCCGTTGAGGAAACGGCCGTGGTAGTGGGTCAATCGCCCCAACTTGCCCTCGCTGATGAGCTGGCGGGCGTATTGCACCACCGGTGCCCAGCGATAGTTGTAGCCGACACCGGTCATTACGCCGGCCTCGCGGGCGGCGACCGCACTTTGGATAGTTTCACCCGGCTCTCTGCCGACCGGTTTCTCGCACAAGATATGTTTGCCGGCCGCAGCGGCAGCCCGGTTAATTTCCAGATGCATGCCGTTGGGGGCCGTAACATTGACCGCCTCGACTTCGGGATCGTTGATGACATCGTGCCAGTCGGACACATAGCGCTCGAAGCCAAATCGCTGCTGGGCGGCCTGCGCTCGCGCTTCAACCGGTTCAGCACAGACGACCAACCGAGGCTGAAACTCACTCTCCGGGAATCGATCCGCGATGGCCCGATAGGCCCGGCTGTGAACCTCGCCCATCCAGCCCATGCCGATGATACCTATACCAATTTTTCGTGTCATGCTATATTCTCCGTTGTTGTGATTATCAAGAAACAACCCAGTAAGGCACTTAAATACCTAAATTTAGTAATTGGTAAATGGTAATTGGTTATTCAATATCCAATTACTCATTACCAATTACTGTTTTTTTACTCAGGTTGCCAGTAGTTAATTTTGACCGGCTGGTGCTTTTGCAAGGACTCAACGGCGGCCTCCGCAATAAATTGCGCTTTTAACCCATCCATCAACGTGGGATAGGGTGTATCGTTGCCTTCCAGTGAAGAAATAAAGGCATCCAGTGCCAAAACGAAGCTGGGTTCCATGCGCTCGTACCAACCGGCGTGTAAACCATCCGACACGACTTTCGTGCCGGTATATAAGGAAACATCTCGGATTGGTTTGCGCCGCGACTGAACCATGCCTTTAGAGCCGAAGACCTCAATCCGCTCATCATAGCCGTAGTCGGAGCGGCGGCTGTTGTCGATGTGGCACAGCGCCCCGCTTGCCATCGTCAAGATCAGCATGGAGGTATCGACATCCCCGGCCTCGCCGATGGCCGGGTCAACCAGCGCGGCACCGGTGGCGTAGACTTCGACCGGATCTTCATCGGCGATCCAGCAGGCCAGATCGAAGAAGTGGATGGTTTGGTCGCGGAACTGGCCGCCGGAGACTTTGACGTAGCTGATGGGTGGCGGTTGCGGGCCACGTGCGGTCAAGTGCATCATCTCCAGTTTGCCGATGTCTCCATTTTGCACTGCTTCGCGGGCACTGAGATGGTTGGGATCAAAACGACG
>JAGRBY010001019.1 GCA_020433835.1 Anaerolineae bacterium
AGTGCTTGCAGAACTCTGCATGGGTTGATTCGCATACAAAAAAGTGCTTGCAGAACTCTGCAAGGGTTGATTCGCATACAAAAAAGTGCTTGCAGAACTCTGCATGGGTTGATTCGCATACAAAAAAACGCTTGCAAAACTCTGCAAGGGTTGATTCGCATACAAAAAAGTGCTTGCAGAACTCTGCATGGGTTGATTCGCATACAAAAAAGTGCTTGCAGAACTCTGCAAGGGTTGATTCGCATCGAAAAAAACGCTTGCAAAACTCTGCGACGCTTGAATCCCGTAGTATTCGGAGCAACAAAGCTGGCTTTGTCACAAACACGGATCGATTAAAGTAACTTTGATGCTGCCATCGCTATTAATGATTACGCTTTACTATGATAGACAGCGAAGGAGGCGGTCGTACGCTCCAACTCATCCTGAGCGCCAACCTGGCGGAGCAGTTCGATGCTTTGGTGATAATAGGTGGTCGGCTCATCGAGCTGAAAGTGAGGGCAGGCAGCCGAGATTTCGGCCAGCAGGCGCAGGGTAGCGCCCAAATCTTCATCGCTGCCCAGAGCAGCGGCTAACTGCTGGGCCTGGCGGGCGTGCGCCAGCGATTGAGACCACTGCCCGCTTTGGGCGAAGACATTGCCCATTGTGCGATGAATTTTAACCGTAATCCAATCGGTGTGTGAGTTGGTGCTGAGGGTCAGGCCGCGTTCGAGAAAGGTCAGGGCCTGGGTCAAATCGCCGCTAAAGGCGTGGGTGCGGCCAATGTTGGAATAGATAAGTGCGATGCCCTCTACCTGACCCATCGCCTCGTAAAGGGTGAGGGCAGCTTGAAAGGCTTCAATGGCCTGGCTGTAACAGGCCTGGGTGCGCAGCACAAAGCCAATGTTGTTGTAAACCCCGGCCATCCCCAACCGATCACCGGCCTGGCCGTAGGCGACCAGGGCTTCATCATAGAGCGTGCGGGCGCGGGCGTAGTCGCCGGTGCGATACACAGAAATGCCCAGGTGACGCAGCCCCGGCGCACGCAGGGCCGCTTCACCGGCGGCGGTGGCCAGATCGAGCGCTTTCTGGGCGTGCGCATCCACGCCATCGTAATCGCTGCGCAAGTAGGCCAGGAAGCTGAGCAGGTTATGGACTGCGGCTTGCTCATCGAGGCGACCCCGCGCTTCGGCTCGTGCCAGAGCGGCGCGAAAAGTACGTTCGGCAGCGTGATAGCGGCCGATGCGCTGCTGAATCAAACCCCGCTGGCGGCCAATTAAGCCCGGTACATCGAGCGGCAGCGCCACGGAGACGTGCGGCTGTTGAAACGGCGTCACTTTGGGGATAGCTTCGGGCGATAGCTCCGGCCCGACGGTGTCTGACAATGTTTCAACGCGGTCGTACCAGCGCAGAGCATCCTCATCGGCATAAAGCTCGACGGCTTGACGGGCGGCGCGCAGCCCATAATTCCGCGCCCGGGGGTAATCGCCACCCATTTCGAAATGGTGGCACAACAGCCCGTAATCATTCGACAGCGTGGCCTCCAGCGCCGAGGCAATTTGCAGATGCAGATATCGGCGGCGGCTGCTCGTCAGGCCATCGAGCAAGACCGTTCGAATTTTGTTGTGGGTGAAATCATAAGCGTGATCGTGTTCGGCGATGAGGTTGGCGGCTACGGCTTCGTCGAGCGCTTGCAAAATGGCGTCAGACGGCAAACCACTAATCTGTTGCAGCAGGCTGTCGCTGAAAACGCGGCCGATCACGGCGGCGGCTGTCAACGTTTGGGCAGTGGTTTCGCTGAGCTGATCCAACCGGTTGCGAATGACGGTTTGGACCGTTTGCGGCACGGGCCAATCGCCGCCGCCGGATGGTTGATGACGGCCTAACATCTGCAAAAATTCGGTAATGAAGAGGGGGTTGCCCTCGGTTTCGGTTAGCAGGCGTTTGATAAAGAGATCATCGGTGGGCAGGAGGGTATGCAGCGTAATCGATTGGGCTAGAGAAGCTACTGCCGCCGGGGAGAGACGGTCGAGCAGCAGCGCATGTAAAAGATTTTCACGTTCCAAAAAGGTTTTGAGCGGCAGCCAGCCGGACAGGCTTTGGGTATCAAGCTGCGCCCCCAGAATAAGCAGCGGCAGTTGATGGCTTTGCTGCGGGCGCAAGATGTAGCGCAGCAGCGTCAGGCTAGCCTGATCAAGCCACTGACAGTCATCGATAAAAATACAGACGGGTTGACGGCGGCACAGGGTTTCGAGCCAATGGAAAATGGCCTGCACGATACGGCCACGGGCCAGTTCCGGGTCGGCACCGGACGTCAGCTCCAGGTCGGGACGCTGGAGGCGAATTTCAGGCACCAGATGCGCCAGCTCGGTGAGCCAGACATCGGGCAGATTGAGGGGTGGCGAGGCCAGCGGCTTGAGCGTGAGCCGGATGAGATCGATCCA
>JAGRBY010000101.1 GCA_020433835.1 Anaerolineae bacterium
GAAACGGAGCAGCTGCTGCACGACGCCCGCCATAACCCCCATTTTGCGGAGATGATGCGCGACAGGGGCTACAATGAAGAGAGTTGGGCTTACGGCGAGACGCTGCTGTTGCAGGCCAAAACGGCAGGTAACATTATGGAAAAAGCCGATGCGGCCAAGTTGGGGGCGACCAATACCTATGAGCGCAAGCGGGAGCAGATTTGGAAGCACAGCCGTATCTTGGCCAAAACGTGTGAGACGCTGTTTCAGGGAAAGACGAAGTGGCTGGGTGAGTTGGGGCTGCACGGAAAGCGCAAGGACGGCAACGGCACCAGCCAGATTTCCAAACCGCGTAAGTCGGCTAAGTTTGATACTGTGGTGGCCTGGCAGCGCCATTTGTATGAGGCGGCCCAGACGAATACGCAGATCGCTTCGATTTTGGCGGCAAACGGCTTTCCGGGCGAGACGCTGACGCAAGCCGCATCAAACGTAGAGGCGTTGGTTCAGGTTCATCATCGCCAGGAGCAGGCCAAGGCGACGTGTATGCAGCGCCGCAGGGAGCGGGACGCAGCGTTTAAGACGCTGATCCAGTGGCTGCGCTGCGCCCAACGGGCGGCGGAGTTGGCGACGGAGATGTAGTTTGTTGGTTGGGTAGTTGTTTCGTTTGTTGGAGAAAGAAGCTCTACGGGCTGTTGGGTCTGTAGGGCTTTTTTTGTTTGGGGGGAGTGTAGTTTTCTAACTTATTTTTGAGGGGGTTTATACGACTTTTTGATTTTAGGGCGGTATACTTTTGTTAGTTTTATCCTATTCATCGTATCACCAATCCCTTATCGACCTTCCCTTCCTCAAGTAGTTAATGATTTCCCGTTTTGTTTGATGACAATCTGAGATAAATTCGATGATTGAATGAGCCGGCCTAACTCCGGTGCAGTTGTAAAGCCGTTACCTTTTAATTTTTAAGGTTGCTGTGAGACAGTTGGGTGTTTATGCAACAAAAAATACGCGCATTCGGCTGGACTCGCTGAGAAAAGGGGTGATATGATTGAAGAGTGGCGGAGTTTGTATACCAAAGGGACAACAGTAGCAAGGGGCTAAACTCCTTTGTTTAAGATTTTACCTAACATAAAAGAGGTTACAGATATGGAAAATTACAATTTGGATACGGGTAAGAAATATGTAAAAGATATTTTTGCTTCTGATAGTTTTTATAACATACCAGAGTATCAGCGACCATATGTGTGGGAAGAGGATCAGGTTTTGACACTTCTAGAAGATTTCAGTAATGCTATGGAGTATGATGGAAAGAAAGAATATTTTCTGGGTTGTATGATCTGGAACTCAAAGAGATCAGGTGGTCAATTCGAGTATATTTGTCAAGATATCCTCGATGGTCAACAAAGATTTATAACCCTATTTCTTTTACATGCAGTAATGCGTGATCTATCACAAAATGATAAATTAAAATCTAAAGTAGAAGAAAGGTTGAAACAAGAACATGATGAATTTGATGAGATTCCAGAGCGCAATCGGATCGTCTTTGAGATCAGGGACGACTCCGAGTTTCTAGAAAAATATGTACTTGTGCCGGGAAACACAAAAAAACTTGATGAATTAAAAAAGGTTTCGGATACCAATGAATCAAATTCTATCAGAAATATGGCAAGAGCACTCATCGCGATGCACTCTTGGTGGTCTGACCACGAGAACCATAAAGATGAAAAAGATTTTCATAAATACTTAGAGTCTTTTTTTACATATGTTTCTAATAAGGTGGTAACGCTATATCTCGCTACTCCAGATAACCTTGACGATGCTTACAATTTATTTACCGTTCTCAATAGTCGTGGCGTCCAGCTTCAGGTAGGTGATATTTTACGTGCTCAGAATTTGCGCTCTATTGTGGATGACAAAAAAAGAAAAAAGTATGCGGAAAAGTGGATTGATTTTGGAAACCGAATAGACGCTCCTTATAGGTCTTTCGATGATTTTCTATGGGCGCTTGTTCATATAAAAATGAAGTATCGAAGTGATGACAACCTCAACCTGACTAAAGCCTTTAACTTCATGTATGAGCGAAAGTATATTGAAAAAGGAATTCCAACTTTTGATTTTGTTGAAACTTATGTAACTCACTATAAAGCGATTACTAATCAAGAAATAGAGCCAAAGGATGCTGGAAATTTATTTTCAAATCTCATATTAATCCTAAATTCTGTTTTTGGTAGTCAATATCTTGCCCCTCTTATGCATTATAGGGACTGTTTCGGGGATTACCGCATTCTTGATTTCTTGATCAAACTTGATAATTTATTGTCAGTAATGTGGTTAATAGGCAAGCGGACACTTCAGACCAGAATTTTTATCATCTTACGAAAGATGGACGATCTTGTTTTAGAATACAAAGGGGGAGGTCAGAATACAGCCGATGCTTTTTTAAGTAGTGATGTTTTAAAGTATGATTATGATGACGAAAAAGCTTCGACAATTATTAACATTGAAGAGTTTTTTGATTTGCTGAAAGATGAAGACTTGGGAAGTTATGCAGGTACAAGAATAAATAAGACAAGGTATCTTTTATTAAAACTCGATCTTATTCATGGAGCATTGACTACATCATTACAGTTTGATAGAAAAATTTCTTCTGTTGAACATATAATGCCCAGAAAAATTGAGAACAGTAATTGGCATATTGATCCAGAATTTCATAGTCAATATGTTCATAAGCTTGGTAATCTAGTACTTATTGATCGTAAGAAAAACTCCTCAATGAGTAATAAAAAATATTTAGACAAAAAAGAAATTTATGCTAATTGTATCGAAACAAGAGCAAATACCAATTACATATTTATGAGTTATCCTGAGTGGACAAAAGAAAATCTTTTGCACAATCAAAGCCGGATCGAGCACTTGTTTCGTTACTACTATGAAGGCAATTCATTTGAGGCTATTTTAGAATACAAAGCAAATGGCTTTAAGGAATTTACCCATAATAATACATCAGCTTCTTCTCATTTTACACAAGGGACCTTAAATTTATAAAAAAAAGTACCAAAATCTAACCTGTTAGTCCCCACTCTAGGATTCGGTTAAGAGGTAGAGTAAAAAAGCAGAGCCAATTGTGGCTCTACTTTTTGGCGTGTATGTGTATTCTATCTGGGGTGGGAATGTAATAAATAGGCTAGAAAATCTCCAGCTTTATGTTATTCCGGAAGGTAAAGCCGTTTGCTAAGTTATGAACAGCACTTTAAATTGAATGGGTTTAACCTTATGACCAAGCAGAATAACTCACCCGTCGGTAATCGTCTCTTCTAGCGTCACCGAGTGGGGCGGGTTTTCCTAATCGGCTTGACGTAAAGTTTGGGCGCTTTTTTAACGGTTAGCCAAAATCCATCCTGTCTGAGGACGCGCACGGTGCTGCCGGCAGGGATGGGTTCTTTGCTACGCGCCGGCCACAACTCGCCATTAACCAGCACTGAGCCGGCAGAGTGCGACTCTATATCCGTTAGCGTTTCGCCGATTAACCCAATTATCGAGTCGGGGTCATCGCCTAACCTTCGCCCTTCCACATTTCGTAAACGTTCGGTCGATATCCACATGATTATCGCCGCTATTAATGAGATCACAACCACACGGTTGCTCACGAGCAGCTGATTATCTTGACTTACGAAAAGGAAGTAGGAACCCAGGACGAACATAGAGATAGAGATAAGAAACAGAGGATTTCCCGGACGGGCCTGGCGAACGGCCATCGAGAGCAGCCATGGACTGAGACCTACCACCAGAAACGCCCAGGGATTTATGCGTAAATAGAGAAATCCAAGCACGAGGGCTGTTACGCACAACGCTATTCCCATTCTCAGAACCGTTGTTTTGGAATTCATATCCCCTAAGAATATGAGCGTAATACCTACGACAACCAGTAGATAAGCAAGCTCCGGATTTGTTAGAAACACCATTTTTACCTCCTTCAAGTAGTACTACAGCGTAAAATAAGTTTTTTGAGGTTTTTGAGCGTCATTCCCGCATGCTTTTAGCGGGAATCCAAACCTGGGTGCCCGCTAACACCATTCGGGCACGACGGAGTGACCTACCGAAAAGCTTCCATTACTTATTTTACGGTGTAGTACGTTACGAAACTCAGTTTCGTAATGAGAATCCAAATGCCATTTTTACCTCCTCCAAGAAGTACGTGGTGGTCACATTCGGTTGCGTTGACATTACTATGACATCACCCGTTCTCTTCTTTAACGAAGCGCGGAAATAAGGTTAAAGCATTATCGCTTTTTATACCTCTCAGGTTTTCTTCATCAAAACCAGCCCATGAATTTAAGCCGAATATACCCAGGCTGATGACCATTTCTGGGGCAAAGGGGTAGTCGCTGCCAAAAAGGAGGTGGGCGGGGTCGGCTAACTCTTGCAACGCACCTAAGGCGTAGGGTGAGGCTGATAAGGTTGTGTCGTAGTATAAGGTTTTTAGGTCGTTGATGGTATCGGTGTTTAGTAGATAGTCCAATAACGATAGCCGCCAGGCAATGTAGGGCGCAGTTCCTCCGGCGTGGGAAACGATAAAGCGGATAGCGGGATACTGTTTTATGGTTTTGTTGACGATCATATTGCCTATGGCGCGGGTGGTATCGAAGACAAACTCCATGATGCTGGATGGGATATCCATTGTGGGGAATTTATCGTCGGCCGGAACGGTGGGATGGATGTAGACCACGGCCTTTCTGCGGTTTAGCTCAGCATATAATTCATCAAATTCGGGAGCACCGACATAAAGGCCGGCTATGTTTGAGTACAACACAACGCCATCCAGTTTGAGGGTATCAAGCGCGTATTCTACCTCGTTTAGGGCGGCATCGACATCAGGCAGTGGCAGTACGGCAAAAGCGCCAAATCGCGGTTGGTTATCGCTGATGAGGGTGGCGGAAAATTCGTTGCATTGTCGGGCCAGATCGATGGCAAAGGCCTTATCGCCGAAATAAACGCCCGGGGCGGAAATCGAGGTGATGGCGGTTGCGATTCGGTTTTGATCCATAACGGCTAAGGATTTTTGCACATTCCAGTAGGGTAAAGGGAGACCGCCAAAGCTGGTAATACCGATTTTGGCCAACGCCTTGGTATAGACCGGCGGCAGAATATGATGGTGAATATCGATTCTATCCGGCTGCTGTGGTATTTCGGCACAACTGGTTGCGAGTACGGCCGGAGAAGATAGCAGCATGCCATAGAGCGTTGCTTGTTTTAAGAAAGTTCTTCGATTAACGCGCATTTTTATGTTCTCCGGCAGGGTTGCAGGGTGTTACTTTGTGATTTTAAAAAGGAGAGATATCGGCGTTTGGCGATATCCCTCCCGCATTCTATTATAACACAAAAATTTACCGCAGGGATTAGTCGGCAGGCCAGTTTTTGGCCTGATCAGGTGGAGAGGTTTGTGAATTATGAGGGATGAATTATGAGGGATGAATATGGAATACCCTACAATTGAAACCGTAACGGCTATTATGCATAAACATGGCGCTGCGCTTGGGCTGGAATCGATTAGCCACGTTGAAACGGCTGCGATTGGACAAGGTGAGGCAAACCGCAACGTTCTGGTTACGGTCGATAAGGCGCGTGACTTTAATGTGCGGATTGGGTTGCGGGATAAGGAATCGGAGCGGACGCTGCAAGGGGAATTTAATGTGCTGCAGCGGGTGCCGGAAGGGATTGGCCCCCAGGCGTTTGTAGTTGATTTTACGCGAGCGGAGATGGCCGCGCCATATATGGTGCTCGAATATGTGGCTGGAGCGGTGAAGCAAACATGGGACAGGGCGGATTTGGAGGCGCACGCCCGGACGCTGGCCCGGCTTCACCGGCAAAAATTTAATGTGCATGGGGCTGTCGGTCAGCTTTCTGATGCCTCTTATGATTTTTTGCACCGCTTTGATGTGGCGGTCGAGTACTGGCGGACCCATCATCCTTATCTGCTCGAAATTCCGATAGTGCAGCGCCTGCTGCCGCGCATTCGCCATTATATTGCCGGCAATAATGATCTGTTCACGGGGTTGCGCCGCTTTTGTCTGGTTCACGGCGATGCCCACCCCCAGAATATTCTGTTTGACGGGGATCGCCTGCGCTATATCGATTGGGAATGGGCAGTGGTTGGTGACCCGGCGTGCGATATCGCCATGATTGGTTGGGATATTCCAACCCACTGGCAGATGGAATTGACGGGCGAGCGGTTGGAGGAATTTATCGAGGCCTATCTTGCGCTCGAACCCGACGACACCTTGCGTCGGCGGCGCGATGTGTGGATGGTTTATACGATGTATTTCGACCACATCTATCACCGCACCCAAATCGCCGCCGATACGACGGGGAGGCAGTTGTACACGGTGCAGCAAATTGAAGGCTATTTGGTTGAGCGGTTTTTGGAATAAGCAAGATGACAGTCACTTGTTGCTCACGAATCGGTGTTGATTTGTTTCAATTAGATCGATTTAGAACGCTTAAGTGACTGTCATCTTGCAGCGTAATAAGCAACCCGTTAAGAATTTTGTAATATTTACGTAACCGCTTGGTAATAAACCTCTTATACACTTAAACCATAAGTTTATTCAGTACAGCGCACTGCACGCTGCATTATGGCTTACTGATATGTCGTCCACCTACTTAAAATTTAATGTACAAGAGGAGTTATAAAGATGTCTGCCCCATTTTATCAGAAAATACGTCGTATCCCCGGGAAAGTGTTGTTAGGAGTTATATTTTTGGTGGCTTTGTTGGCCGCCCCGGCTTCGTTAGCCTTTGCGCAGGATAATATTTTTAGCCAACCGGCCAAGAATTACGAACTGGTGCAAGGTTGGTATCAAGGTCGCGAAACGTTTTATTATGATTTCGGCCCCAGCACCCCGCTGACCGAAGATGGCACCGGCGTTGTCACCGCGCCGATTTATGTGCTGGTTACCGGCTTTGATGCCGACGGCAATCCCCAGGCCGTTGCCGGCCAATCGAACATTGTCGATGTTATCCCCGGCGATGACGGTTATTCGGATTTGTGGGAAGTGACGTTTGTGACCGTACCGGCCGATTATGAGGCCAACAGCATTACCTCGGCCCAAGAATTGATCGATGCCGGTTATGAACAAACCGTAGCCGGTGTGTATGTGAACTGCCCGATTGTTCCGGCCGGCTCGACGCTGTCCGAAGGTGGTGATCTGGTACAAGGTTGGTATAAAGGTCAGGAAGTTTTCTACTTCGATTTTGGTCCCAACCCAACCACACCCGCGCCGATTTACGTGCTGGTCACCGGCTTTGATGCCGACGGCAATCCCCAGGCCGTTGCCGGACAATCGAACATTGTCGATGTTGTACCTGAAGATGAAGGCTACAGTGCTTTCTGGAGCGTGAATTTTGTAACCGTTCCGGCTGATTATCAAGCCAACACCATTACCGATGCCGCCGATATTTTGTCCGGTGGGTATGACATTACTCCCGCCGGTATTTTGGTCAACTGCCCGGTTATCCGCACTGCCGATGCTCCGGCTACGATGGCTGAAGACGACGCGATGATGGCCGAAGGTGACGCCTCGATGGCTGAAGATGACGCGATGATGGCTGAGGATGATGCCTCGATGGCTGGAGATGACGCGATGATGGCCGAAGAAACGCCGGCTACCTTGCCCGCAACCGGCGGCGTTAAGTCAGAGCCGGTGCTGTGGTCGGTGTTGGTGGCTGTTGGTGTCGGTTTGGCCGGGTTAGGGTTTTACGTCCGCCGCAAAAACGAGTCAACGTCCCGCTAAAACGCCAGTTAAGCGATTTCGGCAGACCAGATACGGTTGAAATCGCCAGGTTTCGGCCCCACGGATCTTACACCTCGGTGTAAAATCCGTGGGGCTTTTTTTTGTTAGACGTAAAATCAGGGGGTTGATGGCTCACCGCGAAAATATCTTTTTAGGCGATTTCAGGCTATAATTATTCATAACCGGTGCTACCTAAAGCAAGGCAAATCGATTGTCCTCTTTTTCCCCCGGTCTCACAAAAGCATCTGCCCCGAGTAGGTCTTCGGCGGCGTTTTTTTAGATTTAAGGAGCCTGTCATGCAATTTAAAGCTGGTGATTACATTGTTCACCCGACTCACGGAGTGGGTCATATTGTCGAAATTGAGAAGCGACAGTTTTCTGAGGATGGGGCTGACTTATATTATAAAGTCACGGTTCCTAATTCTACGTTGTGGATACCCGTAGAAGCGGAAATTGCCCATGAACTGCGCTTGTCGACCCCCGAAGAAGAGTTAGACCAATACCGTGAGGTTTTGAAGAGTCGCCCCACGTCATTGAGCCAAAATCATAAGAGCCGATATATTGATTTGACCAATCGCCTGGAACAGGGTTCGTTTCGGGTAATTTGCGAAGTGGTGCGCGATTTAACTGCATGGCGGCAAAATAAACATTTAGGCACGCGTGAGTCAGAAATTCTCAAGAAGGCGCGCGAGCGGTTGTGTGAAGAGTGGGCTACGGCTGCCGGTATTTCCGTTCATCAGGCTACGAAAGAAATTGATAATTTGCTCCAGGTCACTGAGTAAGTTACTGTTATAACAAATGAACGAAAAAGCGCGGAATGGCTCCGCGCTTTTTTTTATGCATCGACGGTTATAAGCGCATTGGTTTAATCGTCATCGCCCTTATCATCCCCACCGCCCTTGCCGGATTTGTCATTTTTATCATCATCATGGCCGGAGCTGTTGCTGCCACTGCCGGAATTATCCTCTCGCTTATCGTCATCAGAGCCGCCACCACCGGAACCGGAATTATCATCTGAGCTGTCGTCGCTGCTGCCAGAGCCGGAGTTGTCGTCATCGCTGCCACTGTTATCGGGGGTAGGTTCAACCGTAACCTCAAATTCATTCACGTCGTCGTCGGCGTTACCCGGCCCTGAGTTGTCGACATCAGGGACGATAGAGTCATTACTGCCGGAGTTACTGCTGCCCGGCCCCGAGTTATCCTCGTCCGGCTCGTTATCGCTGCCGGAATTGCTGCTGCCCGGCCCTGAATTATCATCAGCCTCATCACCGTCATCACGGTTGTCGTCATCTGTCGGGGTGGGCAGGGGGGTAGGGATGAATTTGATGATGTCTGATGTCGATTGGCCGACGGGTGTCGCTGTGGCGGTTGGTGACGACGTTGCTGTGGCGGTTGGTGACGGCGTTGCTGTGGCGGTTGGCGTTGACGTCGGCGTTGGAGGCAGCGGCTCGAGCAGTGTGACTGTGCGGGCATTTAGCTCTCCCGCCGCGTTCGTTTCCCCATTGATTTGCACGCGTGCGCCGACAACCAAATTTTCACGTTGAGCGGCTTTCGGAGCCAGATTGAGCGTTATGCCGTTGATGGTTATGGTGGTCTCGGTCATGGCCTCGATGCGTCCGGCGATGATAACGTCGGCTGTTTTATTGCTTTCGGTTAGGCGCTCGACTTCTTCAAGGCGGCGCTGGCTGAAGGTTTCCTCCAGGCGTTGCCGTTGATGGGTATTGGGCGCAAAATTGAGCTGGATAGTTTCTGACAGCCGCTTGATGGGATACAAAGCTTGACCGGGCAGGCTGCCTTCGGCGGCCAGAACCAATCCCCCACCCATGAGGCTACCCAAACCACACACAAAGACCAACAGCGCCGCCGCGATAGCCGTCGATAGGCCGGTGCTAAACAGCAGGCGGCTCAGCGTAAAGCGCGGCCCCGGCGACCGATGGCCGGCCGGCTGGCCTCGCTGTGTTGGAGCCGGAGTCGCCAGGGTTTCGGCATGCGCCAGCAGGCGATCGAGGCTGGCCTGCGGCGGCGGAACGATCAGTGCCGGTTTCAAGTCATCGACCTCGGCAGTCAGCTCCAGTATAGGCCGCAGCCAGGCGGCATCCTCGCCGGATTCGGCCAGTACCTCATCCAGCGAAAGCCCGGCGGCTAAGAGGGCTAAGGCCTCATCGAATTGGTCTGCCTGATTAAATTGAGGCTCGTTGTGCATCGTCATCTAAACCACATCTTCTTCCACAGAGCGAGACTGCATCAATTCGGCCAGCGCTCGCATCGCTCTAAATTGCAGTCCCTTGATCGCCCCCGGCGTTTTGTCGAGCGCATGGGCTACGCTTTGAATATCCAAACCCTCCATAAATCGCAATACGATAACCTCGCGCTGCTCATCGGTTAGTTGTTGAATGGCTTCGACCAGTTCACGGTTGCGTTCGCTTTGAATAGCCTGCTGTAGGGGATTCATATGCTCGGCTGAGGTGATCTGTTCATCAAGCACCACTTCGGGCATGCGTTCGCGCTGGCGGTAGTGATCGGCCACCACGTTGCGAGCAATGCCCATAATCCAGCCCTGCGGCGAATCACGCCAGGCCGAACCGCGACGCAGCGCCTCCAGAGCACGCACGAAAATTTCGCCGCACAGATCTTCGACCGTTCGCGCATCGCCAACTTTGAACTGCACGTAGCGGGCCACCATCGCGTAAAAGCGTTGGTGGAATTCGCGCAGCCCGTCGGGGTTAAGTTGTTTGGCTTTTTCCAGCAAAGTGTGATCGTTGGTCATCGTTAGGGTACTTGTCGCAAAACGGCCCAAAAAGTTACGCGCTTTGGCAAAATTTGTTGAAAATAATCAATTTTCAAAATTCGCGTAACTTTTTGAAAAGTTCTGCGACAGTAATGGTCGAGAATTGTGGCCGCAAATTTCTCACCCTTGAGTGTAACGATGTTTTCAAAAGGAGCAATCTATGAGGAATATTTTGACAGTACCATCCCGTGAAGGTCTGCACGTGATGGGCCGGATCGCCGCCGTGCAGCAGGCTGTGCGGCAGCGACTGCGGTTCAACCGATCGACGCTACTGATGGGAGCGGTGTTATGGAGTATATTTGTGGTCGGGCTGGCGTTTATTCAGTTCAGTACGCCCAATTTGGCCGGCAATGACGGCTACTACCACATTAAATTAGCCCAGGTGATGGGCGAGGTGGGTTTGCGCCCTGCCTTTCCCTGGCTGCCACTGACGGTGCTCAATGCGGATCGTTACGTTGATCATCATTGGCTGTATCACGTGCTGCTTATCCCTTTTACGTTTGGCGATTTGCGGCTGGGGGCTAAATGGGCCAGTGTTGTGCTGCCGTCGCTGGCGTTTGTGGCGGGCTGGTGGCTGCTGCGCGGGCAGCGCGTGCCGTTCGCTGCGCTGTGGGCGCTGGGCTTTTTAGCCGTCTCTGAGGCGTTTTTATATCGCATGAGTATGCCGAGGGCGCAGGCGGCGTCGCTGCTGTTTTTGCTGCTGGCGCTGCACTGCATGCTGGCCGGACATGAGCGCTGGCTGCTGCCGTTGGGGTGGCTGTACGTTTGGCTTTATAACGCTTTTCCACTGCTGCTGGTTGTGGTTGGGGCGCACGTGGTGGCGCGTTGGCTGCTGGCCGGCCGTCTGGATCTCAAGCCGGTGCTGTATGCCGGGGGTGGGCTGGCTTTAGGTTTGGTTATCAATCCTTATTTTCCTGATAATTTGGTCTTTATCTATCATCACCTTTCGCCCAAACTGACCGAAGCGACGGCCACCAGCGTTGGCCGCGAGTGGTATCCCTACCAGACCTGGACGCTGGTCGAAAATTCCGGGCTGGCGCTGATCGTTTTTGTGCTGGGTGGGTTGGCCCTGGGGCTTTCCACACGCCGGATGGAGGCGGATACCGGCACGCTCTTTTTCCTGGCAGTGCTGTTTGGGGCGATGCTCTTTAAGTCGCGGCGGTTTGTTGAGTACTATCCCGCCTTTGCCCTGCTTTTCTGCGCGTTGGCCTGGCGACCCTTAATCGAAGCATGGCGCACCCGGCCCGGTATCGCCGCTAAGAGCATTCCGGCTATCCTGGCCTTGGTGCTGCTGCCGTCGATTTTCTTTACGCTGCAAAAGGCGCAGGTAAGTCTGCAAAGCGCCTCATCATACACTCAGTACGCCGACGCCTCGGCCTGGCTCGAAGAGCACACGCCCGCAGGCAGCCGTCTTTTCCAAACCGATTGGGATGATTTCACACGTCTCTTTTTCTACAACACCCACAACACCTATACCCTGGGGCTTGATCCAACCTATATGCAGCGTTACGATCCGCAATTGTATGACACCTGGGTTGATATCACCCAGGGGCGCGTCGAGCAGCCGTCGCAAACGATTACGGAGCTTTTCGGCGCAACGTATGCCCTGACCGATCTCAACCATACCCAATTCATCAAACAGGCTGAGGCCGATCCCCATATGCAGGAGGTTTATCGCGATGACGATGCCGCTATTTTTGAAATTGTTTACTAATCACCTATCAAAACTATCACGTATGAATCTGAAGGAGAAAATCATGCAACCCCTTAAATTCTATAGTGTAGCTATTATTTTTACGCTCACGGTCGGGCTAACCGGCTGTGGCACACCACCCCTGGCCGCTCCCGATGCGGAAGCAACCGCCACCGCGCCGGCGGATAACGCTAATGAAAATAGCGATGACGTGAATACCAACATCGCGAATGAAAACGAAGCGGAAGCGGGCAATGAAAATAGCAACGGTCTCGATGACAACGCCAATGAAAATTCGGACGACACGGACAACAGCAACAGTTTGGAAGATGACAATCTCAACGCAAATGCCAATGAAAATGAGAACGAGAATGAGAACGTGAATGAAAATGAGAATGAGAACGTGAATGAAAATGACAATGCTAATTCAAACGACAATAGTGATGATGATCTAAGCAACGCTAATACCAACGAAAACGAAAATAGCAACGCCAACGAGAATGAGAATTCGAGTTTAGATGACGATAGTGTGAATAGTAATGACAATCTCAACGCGAATGCCAATGAAAATGAGAACGAGAATGAGAATGAAAATCTAAATGACAATAATAATAATAATAATAATAATAATAATAATAATAATAATAATAATAATAATGATGACGACAATGTTGCCAATAGCAACACCAATGAGAACGAAAATGAGAACGCCAATGACAATTTAAATGATAACATCATTGACGATAACAATAATACGAATTCAGGCGACGATAGTGGCAATGATAATGCCGGGTCTGACGATAACAACAACAACAACAACTCCGACGACCATTCCGGTGGCAACGGTGGTGACGATAATTCCGGCAGTGGCTCTGGGGATGACCATCACGATGATGATTCGGGCAATGATTCCGGGGATGATCATCACGATGATGATTCGGGCAGTGGCTCTGGGGATGATCATCATGATGATGACGATTCCGGTGGCGGCGGAGACAAACATGATGATCATGATGATGATAAATCCGGTAAAGGTGGTAAGGATGACGGTGGTAAAAAATCTGGCAAAGGTGGCAGTAAGAAAAAATGATGAGAAACTGCTTTAGAAGTTGACGCTTACAGCGTTGTCCACAGATTTACACAGATAGCTACAGATTTTATCTTAAAATTGATAATAGCCGTGATAATTTGTGTTTATCTGTGGACTGTAAAAGCGTTTTTCGAAGGTTCTTGTGGGTAACGCGCTTCTCTAAAAACCCGGCAGGCTGAGTTGAAAATCCGGTCTTTGGCCGGCCAGAAGCATAAAGGGCGCAGCTCGGTCAACTTGGACACCCAGTTTTCCGAGCTGCTGCCTATTGCGCAGCATGCCGGTTTGCCGGGCCTGGATAATCGCCTCAGCAGTTTTGGGGCCGATGCCGGGAATACGCAGCAGCTCCGAGCGGGTCGCTCGGTTGATTTCCAACGGCTGGTGGCGCAAATGGGCTTCGGCCCAGAGTAGTTTTGGATCACGGCTGAGGCTGAGATTGCCTTGGGTATCAAAAGGTAGCTCTTCAATCGTAAAATTATAGAAGCGCAGCAGCCAGTCGGCCTGGTAAAGCCGATGTTCGCGTAGTGGGTCGGTTTTACTTTTGTTTTCAAATGTTGTATTGCGGATAGGGGAAAAGGCAGAATAATAAGCCCGCGCCAAACCGGCCTCACGGTAAAGTTTGTCTGCCGTCACCAACAGCTCTTGGTCAGATTCGTTGGCCGGGCCGACTACAAATTGGGTGGTTACGCTGGGAGGTCTTATCCACGGGGCGAGGGTAGATCGTCGCTGGTGAACCCAGTACATCGGTGACAGTAACTCGCGGGTAAAATCTTTTTTGGGCGCTAATAGGGGCAGGCGCTCCTCGTTAGCGCCTTCCAGGTTGATCGACAGCCGGTCGGCCAGTCGCATGGCCTGCTCTATTTGAGAATTCTCGGCTCCGGGCATAATTTTGAGGTGGATGTAGCCGCCGTACTGGTGTTTGCGGCGAATGATATCGACCGTATCCAGCATTTTATCCATCGCTTTAACTCCACCGCCGATAATGCCGCTGCTGAGGAATAAGCCATCCACCAGTTTTTTCTGCTGCATCTGATCAAACGCCGAAGCCAGTTCCTCCGGCTTGAGCGTGACACGTTGGTAGTTGCGACCGGCCTGAAAGGGGCAGTAGTGGCAGTTTCGCTCGCAGGCGCTGGTTTGCATAGTGCGCATTACCGGGATTCTGCCGCGTTGGGGATGGGTGACCGTTACCCGGCTGTGTTCGATGAACTGCGCTTTGCGCTCTTCGCGCGATAGTCGCGGTGGTCCTTCACAATCGAGCACCGCTGCTTTTTCAAGATTAGCCACTTTTTGATGAATATCCATAGCGGATATTATACGAACAAATGTTTTGATCGTCAAGGAGATTAAAGGCTGAGGCGAAGGCGAAGGCTAAGGAAAAGCTTTTCTTTTATTGCCTGAAGGCTCAATAGATAAATGTTTATTTCTCAGCCTTAGCCTCAGCCTTCGCCTTTCTTTCGCTAGTTCTCTTCCTCAGTCAGCGACTCGGCCACCTCAGCGGCAACGATGCACAGTTTCCAGCCCGGTTCGATTACATCGGGGTTTTCGATTTCGGCAAATGTATCATCGATAGCGTGTTTCTCATTTGTGGCTGTAACAATAGCGGGGTAGAGAAAGAGATCACTGTAATATTTGTCTGACAATTTCGACAGCCAGTCGTCGGCGACCACGATGTAATCCTCCTGGCAGGCGAAACCGGTTTCGTCGATGATCTCGGTCTCGGCTGGTTCTTCTTCTTCCGGCTGGGTGATAACCAAGGTCACCGGATCGGTGGCGGCAACGACCTCGCCCTCGCTGTCGAGCACGTTGATGATCAGTTCAATCTCGCCCGGTTCGTCGATATCTTCCGAAAAAGACCAGGCTCCGTTGTCTCGAACTGTTGTTGTGCCGAGCGTTTCGCCATCGATTAGAAATTCTAGCTCAGTTTCCGGTTCGCCGGTGCCGCGCAGGGTTTGCGGCCCGGCCTGCAGTGAATCGCCGGCCTGGGGTGAAATAAGCTCGGGTACCAGTATTTCCGCGGCGGTGATGGTCAGTGGGGCCGGTTCGGATGAAGCGATGATGTTGCCGCTGCTGTCCAGTGCATTGATGACCACTTGGTAGTCGCCGGCTTCGTCTATTGTGCCGGCCCAGGCCCAGAAGCCATTTTCATCGACTGCGGCAGTGCCGATAACTTTGCCATCCAGCATAATTTCAATAATGCTGCCGGGTTGACCGGTGCCCGATAAGGTTAGTTCGCCGCTGGTTAACTCGGCTATGGGTGCGTCAAAGGTCGGCGGGAGCACCTCATCGCCTAAGCCCACAATAGGAATGGTGACCGGATTGGATGAGGCCACAACGTTGCCAGCGGCATCGAGCGCGTTTACGACGACTTCGTAGTTGCCCGGTTCGTCAATCGTGCCCGTCGCGGACCACAATCCGCCGGTATCGATGGTTGTTCGAACAAAGGGATTACCGTTAAGCAAGACCTCGATATCGGTTTCCGGTTCGCCTGTGCCCAAGAGGGTGACGCTGCCGGTAAAGAGTTCGGCACTGGGGAGGTCGATGGTTGGGATCGTTACTGCGGCGGTGCCTGTAGGAGCGCCTGGCTCCGACTCGGTTTCGGTCGACGGTTGATCGGGGCTATTGAGCGCCGGTTCGTCGGTGGGGAGGGTTTCGGTTGGCGCAGTATCGACGGGCGTTGCGGCATCGGTTTGGGCGGTTGCCTCTTGCGTAGAGGGAACGGTTGTTGTATTGGCCGTCTCTGTCTGAGCGCCGGAAAATTGCGCTCGAACGGAGGGCATAAGGATGAAGAGCAAAATAAGGGTAACAATTAATTTTG
>JAGRBY010001020.1 GCA_020433835.1 Anaerolineae bacterium
GGTGTTCAAAATCGAGATTTTTGCTTGTCGCCCGCGAGTAGTGGGAGTGGATATGGAGGTCGGCAATCAGTTTCATACGGCCTGCCTTTCAATAGGGTCATTCGGGAATGACACCTATTGTAGCCAGGCTGGAGAAGTTTGCCAATCTTGCAGGGGGGTCTTTTGTTCTCACTCGCCCCCTTCCAGATTGTGCAGCCTCAATGCTTATGCTAAGATACGCGCTTGTGTCAAACCCAACGTTTTTTATAACCAAAATTACGTTTTGGCGCAGCCGAGTCACCATATTGGCGATTATGGCCGGCGGTTTTGCCGTACGGCTTTATCAACTGGGCCGACAAAGCCTGTGGTACGATGAAACGGTGAGCGCTTTTTTGGCGAATCAAACCGCGATTGATTTGATCGCTCATACGGCCCGCGATATTCACCCGCCCGGCTATTATCTTTCGCTCCACGGCTGGACCGTGCTGGTGGGGTCCGATACCTTTAGTCTGGCCTTCTTTTCAGCCGGATTTGGGCTACTGCTCATTCCATTGACCTATAGTTTGGCCCGGCTGCTGGGTGGCGAGACGGTGGCGCTGTGGTCGGCGTTGTTGGTGGCGGTGTCGCCTTATCACATCTGGTACAGCCAGGAAGTGCGGATGTATACGCTGGGGGCCGCCCTGGGAATGGCCGCGGCTTATTGCCTTGTTAAAGCAGTGCGCGAGGATAGAATACAGAATTGGCTAGGCTATGCTTTGGCGGCTACCGGCGGGTTATACACGCTGTACTACTTTGCTTTTCTGCTGGTGGTGATCAACGGCTTTATGGTGGTTTGGTTACTGCTCAAAAGACGCATGCGCCAAGGCTTTGTTGTTTCCAACGTCTATATTTTGATTGCCTACGGAGTTTGGCTGCCGATTGCCTGGCGGCAGGTAACCAATCCGCCGGTGCCGCCCTGGCGCTCGTTCCCCCAGCTTAGCACTATTATGATTGAAAGCTGGACGGCGCTGTCGTTGGGGCAATCGGTCGAGCCGCAGCATGTATGGCCTATATTGCTGCTAATGCTCGTTTTGGCCGGGCTGGGCGTTGTCTATTTTCGTATGCGCGAGGAACGTTTTCCGGCAGGGCGGTTTTTAATAGCCTATACCTTCGGTCCCCTGCTGTTGATGACGCTCATTTCGTTTTTTGTGCCGCTCTATCACGTTCGCTATCTCTTTATTTACGCCACCGCATTCTACATTATCCTGGGGGCGGGATTTGTGTGGCTTGCGGACCGCACCCCCATTTGGAGCGTTGGGCTGGTAGCCAGCATCATAGTCAGCACCTCTTTTTATTCCATTACCCAGTTTCATTCTAATCCTAAGTATCGGGCCGATGATTTTCGGGGTGCTGTTGAATTTATCGAGCAGCATTGGCAGCCGGGCGATGCCCTTATGGTTAACGCCGGATATGTTTACCCCGCGTTTTTGTATTATGCCGATGCCTGGCCTGATTTGCAGTCGCATCGCCTCATTCCTTATCCCCCACTGGCGAATTGCTGCGCACCGGTGCTGTGGCAAACCGGCACCGTTGACGGCTCGGCGCAGTTGGGCTGGGGCGATCCCCAAGCAGACTTTTACGCGATGGAAAGCGAGGAAACCATCGACGCTCTGGAGCAGCTTTCCCACTCCTTTGGCCGGCTGTGGCTGCTGCGGGCCTATGACACCGTAACCGACCCCAACGGCGTTATTCGGGCCTGGCTGGCCGCAAATGCCGCGCCGATTGAGGATCAGCCGTTTGCCGGTGAAAGCAACATTCGGGTGCAGGGCTTTTTGTTTCCCACTACGCCCCCGCCGGGACAAAGCATCATATTGGAAGACAATATCGCCCTGCGCGGCAGTGTGCTGCCGCAAACACCCTGGACAGCCGGCAAAATGATAGAGGTACCGCTGTGGTGGACGGCCATAGACAACCCATCAGCCGATTATAAAGCCTCGCTCAAGTTATGGAGCCCCGCCGGTGAACTGGCGGCCCAGGGGCAGGATGAATGGCCCGGCGGCACGCTGCATCGGGCTACAACCTGGCGGCCCGGCGAGATCATTTACCATCCAATGAACATTACCCTGCCGCCGGATTTGCCAGCCGGCCAATACTGGCTTAATGTAGAGTTGTACCATCCCGAGACCATTCAGCCACTGCGCCGACAAGATACCGGCGAGGCGGCGATTACGCTGGGGCCTGTTGTTGTAGAATGAAGGTGACCGTTCAAGCCGATTGATGTCGGTATCGGGAGGCTAAGGCTAAGGCTGAGGCTGAGGCTAAGTAACTGTCCATTTTTAACTTGTGGATTTACCTGGGCTTTTCCTTGTTAAAATCCACAGTTGTTTCTGGACAGTTACTAAGTATGAAAAACTGAGGTTAAGCTAGGTTGTGTTGACATTTCAGACGGATG
>JAGRBY010001021.1 GCA_020433835.1 Anaerolineae bacterium
GGTTACAAAGGCGCACTAGAACTGGCCGCCACAGTCGATTATCTCTTTGGCTACGACGCCACTGCCCAAGTGATTGATGATTGGATGTACGAGCAAACCGCCCAAACCTACGCCCTCGATCCTGCTCTGCAAGAATTCTTCCAGCAGAGCAATCCCTGGGCCTTGCAAAGCATCACCGAGCGCCTCCTCGAAGCCGCCCAGCGCGGTATGTGGGCCGAACCGGATAGCGAAACGCTGGAAAAACTACGTTCCCTTTACTTGCAGATTGATGAAACCTTGGAGGGCCGTACTGCCTAAGTATTATTTCTTGTTCCTCGTGCTTCAAACGAATTTCACATAAAACAAGAATATTTCCTTTATGTATTTCGTTCAAGAATACCTCTATACTGAAGCGAAATATCCCTATTCCTGTATCGTATTCTCACAAGGAGCAAGAAATTTATGAAATATAAAACCATTCTCTTTTTCAACCTGCTTTTCATCTGCGCCCTGGCCTTAGTGCTAACTCTAGAAAACACATCCTTAGTTGATGCAAAAGGGGTAGCAAAACCTGTTTTCAGCAGCCCTACGAAGCAAAAAGGTGATAATAGCGGACCACCGCCCGGCAGCGAAAAAGGGGAAGTCGATCCGGCTAACTTAAACGCGGACACAGCCGTCCGAGATCCCGAGACGCCAGGCTTTTTTGTCTTTTTCTTTAACGAGGCTATCGATGAAGCGGTTCGTGTCAAGATTTTTAGCAGCGGTATTCCGCAGGATGTTCCAGCTTTGTCGAACCCAGTTTCCATACCGGACAGTGTGGTTCCCACCAGCAGCAACTCACCCTACTTTTTCTTTGCCGTCTGGCGACAAGCAGTTGAAGGCGGCGTAATAACCCATTTCAAGCAGCCCATTCTCATCAATGCACCCTATCAGGACTTTAATCTCAGTGGCGACCAAGAAGCACGTATAAGAATATGGATGTATAACCCGGCCACGCAAAGTTGGGTCAAGCTCGGCGGTCAAGTTGATATATTCAACAATGTCGTAACCGGGATGTTAACGTCCATGACGCCCTATTATGAAAACGGAAGCACTCTGTTTGCTCTTGGTTTTGATGATGTCCCACCCCTGAACCAAACGGTTGATGAATTTGGCACCACAACCATTTCGACAGCGCTACGCGATGACTTCACCCTGTTCGTTCCCGCTGGTTCGGTTGAAGTCGGTAGTCACTTTGAAATTACACCTTTCTCAGGCGTCCCCACCAATGATGCATTTGAATTTATAGGTAAGCCGATTTATATTGCCGCCTATCATGTTAACTACGCAGCCTTTTCGCTTCCGGAAAAATATGCAATGAGCCAGTTTACCAAACCTGTAACCATTAAATTTAATCCCGACGAACTCCAAAATCAGAGTCTCGATCCCGACACGATTACCATCGTTATGTTTGTTGATGGTCAGTGGGTTGATGTCGAAGATTTAGGCTATACTGTCACCCGTGATGAAACAGGTATCTCAGTTGAGGCGAATGTTCTTGGGATTTTCAGTCTGGCTCAGTCGACACCTTAAGCGAGGCAGTGCTTCAAGGAAATTATTCTTTAGCTATACTAGCCTAAAATCCCGTCCAATGGATTGAAAAAACGCCAGCACTTTTTGAAAGAGTGCTGGCGTTTTGTTATTTCTCTACCTCTGGTATTAGGTTAGTAAGGATGCTTTGGGCTTCGATCCTCCGACAGCGACTCGGTAGTCCACTCTGTCAGGTGCTCGATGGCATCGGCTAAGTGCTCATCGGTAATGTTATAGGCATTCTGAGCCACCCGAATTTTGTGAGCTTCCAAAAGCACTTCCGTGTGGGTCACACCCGTCGGCGGCTCAAACTTATAGCTGGCTAACTCATACAACTGGCCTAACGGATCACGAAAGTAAATGGAGTCCATAAAGCCGCGATCCTTTTCGCCGCTGTGGGGAATACCGCGCTCATCAAGCCGCTTGGCGACCTGGGTGTAGGTTGCTCGCGAGACGCTAAAGGCAATGTGGTGCAAATTGCCGATGTCTTCAGGATTAGGGGTAGGATCGGGTTTATTGTTCTCGTTTGTAAAAACCGTAATCAGTCGCCCATCGCCGGGATCGAAATAAAGGTGGTTTTGCTCCGGCACATCCAGGTTGGGCTGCTCGAAGACAAAGGGCATGCCCAAAACCCCCTCCCAAAAATCGATAGAGGTCTGCCGATCGGCCCCCATCAACGTAATATGGTGAACACCCTGCGTTTGTAACTTTTTCATCAGTAACGCTCCATAAATATTAAGGCTAGCAAAAATCGTTTTATTGGTCTATATACTACGATCCGGTAGCTCTGCACTAAATCGTGGTGAAGAAAAATTAGACAGAATTGACAAGATTATCACGATTTTATCTGTCATAATTCGG
>JAGRBY010001022.1 GCA_020433835.1 Anaerolineae bacterium
CACTACATTTGTCTTTAAAGAGACGCTGCCGCCCGAAAAGCGACGCGGGCAGACGACTCGTCGCCAAAGTTTCAAACAGATGCTCGATGCGCTGCGCGAGCCGGGCGTTGGTATTTTGATGGCCCTCATGTTTAGCGTGCGCTTTCAATTTGGTATTTTTACGGCAGCTTTTGCGCCCTTTATACTCAGCCGATTGGGCCTTGACAGTTTTGGCAGTGCTATCGTCTTTATTGTCTTTGGTTTGGTCGCGGTGGTGATTCAGGGTGGCTTAATTGGCCGATTAACCGACTATTTTAGTGAGCGCAAGCTGGTTTTTATCGGCATGGCCCTCTTTGCGGTTGGATTCCTGCTGATGGCCTTTACGCCCTCGCAGCCGGTGCCTTGGTACTCGCGGGCGGTGGTTATTGACGAACTTTCGCAAACCACGGGCAGCCCGCCCGAAGAACAACTGGCCCTGTTGCCCGCAGAAGGCGACAATGGCGTTCGAGGTTTGATTTTTATGATCCTTTTCCTTGCGCCGGTGCCGATTGGTTACGCCCTGCTGCAACCGAGCCTCAGTAGTTTGGTGACCAAGCGTGTTGAAGCCCAAAACGTCGGCCAGGCGTTGGGGGTGAGCACGGCCTTTATGAGCGCAGGCACGGTTTTAGGGCCGCTTGTCGGCGGCGCTCTTTTTAGTGTCTGTGGCGGAGCTGCGCCCTTTGTGGTTAATGGTATCCTGGGGATTATTCTTTACCGCCTGGCCCGGCAGCGTTTAATGCCCCAGCCGGAGGATGTGTACGGTGATTTGGCGGTGAAGGCGTGAGGGGATGACAAAGCTTGCTTTGTCGCTCCAAAACAATTTCATTGTCGGTGTCGGCTCGGCGGTAGCACAACATTAAACCGTGGAAACGGAAGATAATGGAAAATCGACAAAATAATCGACAGAATTAACAAGATTATTAGGATTTTATCTGTCATAATTCGGTAAATCTTGTTAATTCTGTCTAATTTTTCTTCACCACGGTTTAGTGCAGAGCTACCGGCTCGGCTGAGACCGTCTAACAACCTTGAAAGTTACCGTAGAACAAACTTAAGTTTGTCCTACGGTAATTTTTAATCCCGCTATCGTTCCCTGGAACTGTCGTACCCCTCAAAAAATGCTTCCCGCGCCCGATATGGCGTCAAACTCATCTGCCGCAGCGTTATCCGCTTGCTTAGCCTCAATTTTCTCGGCAGGTGATTGTGATGACCGCTCGAAGACGTCGAAGCCCCACTTTTGCAGATCGAGGGTGATTTTGTGATCAAAATGAAGCACGATGATAGCACCGGCAGCCAAACGCAGAGTTTCCCGCAGGCGGCGGAAGATTTCGTCGCGGGCGGCGCGGCTGGTTTTGCGCTGTTTTTGGCGCGACCGGGCGATATACATATTTTCTTGCAGTTGATCGCGGACGGCAATCAGTTGGTTTAAATCAGGGTCGTCGAAGCGTTCGAACAGGGGGCGGCTTTCTTCTTTGGCGATGTAGCTATTTAAGACTCGCCGCTGGTCTTTTTTGTTGCGAGGAAAGTTGATATTGCCGGTGGTTTGTTTAACATCAAAGCCCCAGGCTTCGGCCTTGGACGGGGTTTTCCAAAATAAAGCGCGTAAATTAAGAAGTGCCTGCTTTAGATACCGAAAAACTTCTTGATCGAGACGCTTGACGGTGTCAGAGGCGATACTGCGTTGGGCTTCGCTGTGATAGAACTCCGTGGTGGGGCCAACACATTGCTCGCGTAATTGGGCCAGGTAAGGAGCAAAAAATGACTGTTGGGCCAAAGGCAGGGTTCGGTCGTAGGCTAAATAGGCATCAACCAGGATGATGAGTTCGTCGTGCTGGTGATCGTCAGGAAGGGAAACATGATAACGGCTGGTGGGGTCGACATTTACCTTGAGCATGAAGCAAGTCCTTTGTGTGTAGATGGTTTTCAGGATGAAATCGAGATTATGGTGTTATGAGAGTCTATTATAACTACCTTGGGAGGGATTGTCTATACGCGTCAGTTTTTTTTGTAAATGTCTTTTACTCGCCTTTGTTCATGATAGAATATAGCCCCGTGATGATGCCCCGCCGGTAGAATTATGTTGCATAGGACCAGTCCGCATACAAAATGGTTTGGATCACGATGCACACGACCCTTCTGCATACAAAATGGTCGGAATCACGATGCACACAGTCATTTTGCATACAAAATGGTCGGAATCATAATGCACACGACTATTCCGCATACAAAGCGGTCGGAATCACGATGCACACAGTCATTTTGCATACAAAATGGTCGGAATCATAATGCACACGACTATTCCGCATACAAAGCGGTCGGAATCACGATGCACACAGTCATTTTGCATACAAAATGGTCGGAATCATAATGCACACGACTATTCCGCATAC
>JAGRBY010001023.1 GCA_020433835.1 Anaerolineae bacterium
TGGTCAAAATGGGCGGTCACACGCAGATATACCGGCCGCGCGAGAAAGCCGTGCTGGCTCATCGCTTCTCCCATACCGCCGCCCGCACCGAATTTCAGCGGGTGGTGCTGATCCGCCGAGCCGACGGCAAGCTGGTGGCCTCAACCACCGGCTTCCAGGGATCGGGCCGGCTGCTGTCGATGGTGGGGGCTAACGGTTTGGTTATTCTGCCTCACGGCCAAGATAATTATGAAGCCGGGTCGGTGGTGGAGGCGCTCATCCTCGACCGGATTGAGATGGAAGAGACAATCAGCGGTTGAGCTATCAAAGAGAAACCTCAAAAAGGGGGCCAAAATCCGTCAGAACCCGCAGTTACGCTACGCTGTTTGGTGTTTGCTGTGGTATGATTACGGGGACGGCGCTTCGGGTAGTCACTGTGCCGACCACTCTATTGGGCTATAAGCTTCTCGCCGGGTTTTTGCTTGGAGCCATAACGATGAATTGGCTGGCCTGGGCCTTTCTGCTGTGCGGTCCATTTTGGGACAGGTCCCAATTTCCAACCAACCGCATCGTGTTTTATCCCTGGAAGCGGCTGCTGTGTGTGGTTGTAACCAGCGCTTTAGGCATTAGTTATGTGGCTTTTGTCGATGCCCTGATGCACCAGCGTTATCTTCAGGCTCTGGGCGGGATAGTACTATTCTTTAGCCTGATTGTGATCATCGCCGGACCGGCCGATGCGCGGGCATTAAGGATGCACGGCTTAGGATCATACTTGGGCATGACTTTTCTTATGGCAACCTGGGGCGGGGTGGTACCGCTCATCGGCAGCCTGTTTGGTCTATCTCTCGCTATTATGATGACAGGCTTTGATGTAGTCTTGCCCGTGTTGCTTCCCTTTTGGCTGCTGAGTGGTCTGGTGTATGGTGCCGTGTTGGGAATGCTGACGGGGTCTAATTGGTATAAGGCATAAGCCAAAATTCGCTAATCCCCACTATAGCGGCCAGGGTGTTGAGATGCGTCGTAATACCATCATCGGAATTGTCATAGGGCTTCTTCTGTTTTTACCGGCCCCGGTTGGGCTGGCTCAAAATAGTTATCCCTCTCCCCAAGATCCCTATATTAACGACTATGCCCGGCTAATGACTCCGGCCGATGCCGCCCACAGCCGCGCCTTGCTGGCCGATCTCAAAGAGCAGCACGGCATCGAGGCGACCGTGGTTACCATCGAGTCGCTGGCTGACTACGCTACCGGAGATGAGACTATCGAGGCCTTTGCCACCGGTCTCTTTAATACTTGGGGGATTGGTGACGCCGCCCACAATGATGGAGTTCTGCTTTTGGTGGCCGTTGCTGAACGGAAAGTGCGCATTGAAGTGGGCGCTGGCTATGAAAGCAGCCAAAATAGGGCGATGCAAGCGATTATCGATCAGCATATTGTACCCGATTTGCGGCAAGGGAATATGAGCCGGGGTATTTATCAGGGCGTGCGAGCCATTGTTGGGCAGCTAACCGGTACGTGGCCGCCTGAAGTCATCGATACAGGAGCAGCGAACCGAGGCCCTCTGGAGGCTATCTACGAGCAATTGGTTCATCTATCACCTGTTTATTACGTCGGGATTGGGGCAGTAGCCGCCTTTGGACTTTATCGATTCCGGCGGTATCGTCGCCAGCGGCCTCGGATGTCCTGCCCACACTGTAAAGCTCTCATGAAAACCGTAATGCCACCGGCGGCCCAAAACTATTTAGATGAAGGGCAGCGGCTTGAAGAGGAGATGAAAACCATGCGCCACAAGGTGTGGCTGTGCCCCAAATGCCGGCACCACATCCTCGAAAGTTATCCTCAGGGGTATCAGGGGATTACGCGCTGCCCCCAATGTAAATACAGAACGGTTAAAGTTGAAACCCGCACCGAGGTAAAACCAACCTATAACCGGAAAGGGCGGCGACGCGTGTACGAGAAGTGTCAGTATTGTGATTACGTAAATATTTATACTTCTACTATCGCTCCGGCCAAGAAGTACAGCTCTCAAAGCGCTAACTACCAGCAGAACGGCTACGACTCTTACAGTTCGCCTGGCGACTATTCATCCTCCTCAAGCAGCCACAGCGATTTTGGTGGGGGTAGCTCCGCCGGTGATGGAGCCAGTGGAGATTTTTAAGCCGTTTCTCCAGAGCCGCGAACCCTTAGTCTGCGAACCGCAAAAGCGGACATACGGCATTATAGAGACCCCGTCTCTTTTTGGGGAGTAGACGCCTCATCAGTATAATAGGGGCCGATTTGGTGATCAAAATTTATGTAATAGACTTTATCGGAATTAAGATGACAGTCACTTAATAGGCTATAGGTTGAGTCTCTTGACGAAAGAACACCCCTATAGAGGACCGAAAAGTGACTGTCATCTGGTTTCTTGCTATTTCCGATAATGT
>JAGRBY010001024.1 GCA_020433835.1 Anaerolineae bacterium
CGCCCCAGGCGTATCACTGGTAAGCGCGCAACCCTACAACAATTGCACATGCTTACGGTACAGGATCGAAGCCGCCCTTATTCCAAGGGTGGCAGCGCGCAATGCGTCGAGTGCCCATCCAAAGTCCGCGCCATGCACCATACTTATCAATTGCCTCGTAAGTGTACTGCGAACAAGTTGGATAGAAGCGGCAATTACTGCCTAACAAAGGGGAAATCCATGCCTGATAAAACCGAATCAGTTGTAAAAAAATTCGACGCATCATGATTTGTCGTTCTTTTGCAACAGTACATTCTGTTGCAACAAATGCGCCCGCCAAAGGAGGCGGGCGCATGCAGCGTCCATTTGATGGTAGTCAGCGAATTTGATCGGTTGCCTTGCAATAAAAACAATATCCCAACCGGCTTGGATGGAGCCTTGTTGTAATCGAACTGCTTCGCGCAACCGCCGCTTGATCTTGTTGCGGGTAACGGCATTCCCTATGCGATTACTCACCGAAAATCCAAAACGACTGTAGGGTAATGTGTTTGGTAAATAACAAATCACTAGGAGTTTGTTGCTATGTGAAACACCTTGCCGTCGGATTTCTTGAAAGCGCTGATTCTCCCGTATCCGATACCGTCTTTTCACGCGAAAGTTTCTTTACATAAATTGCGACGCTCATCAGACGAAAGTGTGAACCATTCGCTAATTGTTTATTACTTCATAAAAACGGAAATTTACCGATAGGGTTACCCGAGAAAAACGGGTACCTAACCAATGCACATTCCCGGTTGGCTACGTAAGTTCTACGGTCATAATCTGAGTAGAGACTCACTGTCAGTTCAACGGGCAAATCGAATTGATGAACTAACGTTTACTTAATAGATTTGCGGACTGATAACTGCACACTTAATTTGCTGCGACCACGCAAACGACGTCGCTTGAGGACGTTACGCCCTCCAGGGGAAGCCATGCGTTTTCGAAAACCGTGGGTGCGAAGGCGTTTGCGAACTTTGGGTTGCCAGGTACGTTTTGTCGACATTATTTCACTCCTGCTATGCGGTAACTATCAATTTCATATCTTTTTTACTTTAGGATCTTCCAAGATCTCGTAAGTGCACTAAAAATCTATCCACAAAATCTCTGTAGCGGTCATCTCTGTCGGGATAGCCCGTAGACTCAACCCCGATTTTACGGATAGGCTCTAAGACAAACAACCACTCACACAAATCAGTAAAGAAGACGACCACCGCTGCGGCATGATAATTTTTTAGCTAGCCATCCGTTTTCAGAACGGAAGCAGTCAGAAAAGAATCATATCAAGAAAGAGTCATATTCAGGAAATAAAATGAGTCACTTCGAAGCGTCTCAAGAGATCCTTTGATGCTTGCCTGCTTTGAAGTTTCTGCTATCTTCTGCAGACCACCGCAACGGCCTGAATAACAATTGCTATCCAACTAATTTACAAACGGCTATTATAAGGCTAGGATTCTAGCACTGTCAAATTCCATCTACTGTAAACCTCAAGTGGGTATCTATCGCATTGAGGACACTGTAACGGACGCTTTCTCTGCTCCTCGTCTGCACTTTGCCAGTGACCATGTTGGGGGGCGGTATGTCGAAAACTGTGTAAAGCGCCAATCCGCTCTCTGAGCCAATCGCGCTGCACACAATTCGTGCGATACCGCTCTTGCGAATAGAAGCGGTGAAGAGAGGTGAAGAGAATAGTTGCGGTATTGGCTTGGCAGCAGGCTCAAAAAATGGTACTATAAAGTTAGTCTGTGATGTGGTGATGTTGTTGGTTTACTGGTTGTGTTGATGACAAGATTCGCATACGAATTCCGTATGCGGAATCCTTTGGAGGATGAATGGCTGCGTTCCCTGCCCACTCAAAATTGAATCATGCTGATTCCAATGTGCCGCACAGGAGCCATGCGGAGGGTACTGTGCCAGAGGGCACAGTGTTAAATGGGAGAGAAGCGCGCTCTTCAGCGCCAGGTGGGCCTGATCGGGTGCATCAGAGGGATACTCAGCGAGGTCACGTTGGTCGGCTCACTGCTGAACAGAATCCCGAACTTTTGCATTGGCGGGCGAATCGTCTCCTCGATGAAATGATGCTGGGCGCTATTGATGTTGCCGCAAGTGACTCTGTTCCTGCCCGTGCGTTGACCTCACCATTTTCAGCAAGGCAAATTTCAACAAGGCAAACGGCGACGTTTCAAAACTCCAGTACTAGTGACGCGCGCTATTCAGCAAATGAACGCCAACAGCTTGTGGGGGACGAGCAGCAACAGGATCGCAGTCGCGATCCCTACATCAGTAGCGAAAGGCAACGATCCCTTGCCTCTGATCCCCTTGCCTCTGATCGTGTTTCAGATGAATATGCCGCAGCGCAGCACGGCGAGGAGCGTTCCTCGATG
>JAGRBY010001025.1 GCA_020433835.1 Anaerolineae bacterium
CGGCCACTGTCGAGGAGCCTCACGCCAAACTTCATCCACCATATTTAAGAACCAGGCCATATACTCATCATAATCATACCGAGCCATGACAGTTTGATGAGCTTGACACCCTATCTCACATAATCGCATTCGTTCTGTATCTAAATGGTGAATAATCTGCCCCATTTCCTCTAAGGCATTCACGGGTACCATAAAACCATTTTGACCCTCTTGAATGACGGCTTTTGCCCCGCTGACTTCGGTTACAACCGGAACACAGCCCTGAGCCATTGCTTCTAACATGGCGATAGATGTACCTTCAAACTCCGAAACTAGAAGAACTATATCGGTTGCCTGCCAAATAGCTGGCATTTGGTCGGGGGACTTGCCAGCTTCAAACGTAATGCGTTGGCGGGTAGATAGATCGAGCAACGCGATTTTTTGACGTAAAACATCTTTGTCGGCACCCTCACCGATAATACGCAGCCTGAAATTAACTTGATTTCTCGACAGGATTTCGGCTAAGCGAACCAGATCGGAGATCCGTTTCTGGTGCTCTGAAATTCGACCGGCGTAGACTAGTTGCAATGGCTCCGGACGGGTGGAATAGCGCCGCTTTAACTGTTTCGGCGCGTTAACGGCGTACGGTTTTACGACAATATCTGCCTGACGATGCGGAATAAGCCAAGCTAACTGCTCCCCAATTTCCTGGCTAACGGCCACAAAGCGGTGGATAATGGGTTCGTAATACGTGAGCCAGTTGTAGTATTCGGGATCGTCGGCATGGGCGTAGCCCAGTAGCCGGAGGGCTTGGGCTTTCTTTGTGGAGATTGCGGCATAGGTGGCATATGCGCCGAAAGATAAATTTGGAATAACAACACCGGGTAATGTTTTTTGATAAGTAGGTAGATACCCTGTGATAATATCTTTTTTTGACAAAGATGGGTTGTTGGGATATATAGGGTTATTTTCGTAAATAATTTTTAGTTGATTAGGTAATGAGGGGGTGATGGCTCGATCAACATCTGGATGTTTTATAATAATTACGTTTCTATTTGGTTTCACCAGACGATGGCTCATTTCAATTGACCAAGTAGTTATACCGCTTACAGTGAAACCTCCGGGTACTACAAAAACAATATTGTATTGAAACATCCGTCACCTAAACAAATAAATCTTTTAGTTCGTAGTACTTTTTGGGGTCCACTCAAATTTCCGCAAAACACCAGGAGATCTTCACAAACTATTTACCCCCTAAAAATTTTTTTCCAAAACTCCGAAAATGATATAACCAGCCTAGTTTAGGCAGGTTGCCAACTTTAAATAAGATTGTTTGAATAATTCGCTGCAAAGGAATGTGTTTAGCCATTTCTTCTGCAGAAAGATTATATCGCATTTGTAATTGGATAGGTTGGTAAATTAGAGAAAGTTCCGGTACGGGTATCTGATGGGAATCATATGTAATTGCATTTTGCTCTGGATTTTGTCTTTCAGCTATCTCAATAGTTTCTAGAAGTAGATCTAAGGTTTGATCTTTAGGAAAAGAAGTTTTTGATACAATTTCATTAAGCTCCTGAGCATACGCCAAATACGTTTTTGCTTCCTTTAAATTTTTTTGCTTATAATAGTTTATTGCTCTACCAAGGGCTTGTTTTTTATACCATTGAGAGACTTTTTGGCTTGTAGCTTCATTGCTAGGAACATTCTCTGGATACTTCTCCAGCACACGAATTTTGGCTCGATGAGCATGTTTAAGTTCTTTAACGCCTAAATATTTATGTGTTTCATTGCTGTCATGCCGACGATATTTTATTAAACCTTGCGGTAAGTAGGCTATATCGTAAAATAAGGCGATCCGGAGCCACATCTCCCAATCGGCTGTAAACGGTAGCTGGTAGTCAAATCCTCCTAATTTTTCGTAACACTCTCGCTTTAGTACAACGCTTGGGCAACAGACCGTATTTACTCCCCACAGTAACTTATTAAATATGGCAGAACCAGGTTGAACAATATCTTCATTTGGGGCAGGCTTGAAGTACCACCACTTAGACAATATGCTCCCATCAGGTCCAATTTGATAAACATTGGAATGAACCATACCAACGGACTTGTTGTTCTTTAGTATATCAATCTTTCTGGTGAGGTTATCAGGCATCATCACGTCATCTTGATGAAAAAGGCAAATATATTCTTCCTTAGCCTCCTCTAAACACTTGTTCCAATTACCAACTAAACCGAGACGATTTGGATTTTCAATGAGTTTAATCCGTTGGTCTTTGAAGGAGTGAACGATTTTTACAGTATCGTCTTCAGAATGATCATCTATAATTATTAACTCATAGTCTGTAAATGTTTGAGAAAGGATACTCTCAATAGTTTCTTGTAAATATTTAGCACCATTATATGTAGGT
>JAGRBY010001026.1 GCA_020433835.1 Anaerolineae bacterium
GTTTGGTTGTTTTTTGAGAGGATGATAGCGATTTTAAAGAAAAACCCCCACCAATTTTATGGTGAGGGGTTGGTGTCCGGCTATTTAATTTTTCGGCGTCAGGCATTAAACAGCCAAAGTAGTTTCTGCTTGCACCGGTAGCGAGATGGTAAACGTGGCGCCCTGGCCGACCACACTCTCTACGTCGATGGCGCCGCCATGAATCTCGACAATTTTTTTCACAATCGAAAGCCCCAACCCGCTGCCGCCTTGGCTGCGCGTGCGCGATTTATCGGACTTGTAAAAACGCTCAAAAATGCGAGGCTGATCTTCCTCGGCGATGCCGATGCCGGTATCTGACAAGCAAAACAGGATGTCGTTTTCTCGGCGGTGCAGATTGAGGCTGATTTTGCCGTTGGGCGGGGTAAATTTAATGCTGTTGTGGATGAGGTTAAGCCACACCTGGCTCAACAAATCTTCATCGGCGGTGATCTCGACCTCGGCCAACGATACATCCATCGCCAGTCGTTTCTCCGTCCATTGCGGTTCGCAAGCCAGAATTAGGCCCCTGATTTGCCTATCTAATCGATAGAGTTGCGGCTCAAACCGGACTCGATCCGCTTCCAGCGCGGCCAGTTTGAGCAAATCCTCCGTAATGCGGGACAAACGGGTGCTTTCGGTTTTGATGATGCCCAGATAGTGATGGCGCTCTTCCAAACTCAAATTGTCATTTTCAAGCGCCTGGGCAAAACCCCGAATGGAGGTTAACGGCGATTGAATCTCGTGTGAGACGTTGGAAATAAATTCCTGTCGCATCGCTTCCATTTGATCCAGTTCCGCCGCCATTCTATTAATGCTGGTGGTTAACTCGCTCATAATGCGGTTGTCCTCAAACTCATCATCCAGCCGGGTGCTGAAATCACCGGTAGCAATTCGCTCCAAAGCCTCGATGATCGGTGTAAAGACCGGCCGCTCCGGCATCCACCCTCTTCTTTGAGCAATTCGGCCTACACGGCTGGCCAAAAGACCGGTGATGATTAATCCCAGTAGTGAGTTGATGACTTGACTTACCATCGCCGGTGGGTGGATATTGATGGCCTTATAGAGAAAATCAGTTATCAAGAAGGAGAGGCTGAACATACAGGCCAGCAAGATCATGACAAAGGTAACCCAGGCCCAGCCTTGCCATCTGCCAAAGCCACGCCGGTTGCCGCGCTTCATGAAACCATCTCCAACCGATAGCCCAAGCCGCGAATGGTGCTGATTTTGAAAGAATGCTGTTCTTCCGGGAAGCGTTCTCGTAAACGGCTGATATGCACGTCCAGCGTGCGCTCGTTTCCTTCAAAATCGTAACCCCAAATATCCTCAATCAGTTGCTCACGGCTAAAGGTACGGCCCGGATAACCGGCCAACTTAAACAACAGTTCAAACTCCTTGAGCGGCAGCGTTATATATTCGCCGTTGACCGCCACCTCAAACGATTTACGATCCATCCGTAACTCGCCCAGTTGCACGGTTTGCGAGGCGGCAATGCGGTAGCGCTTGAGCAGGGCGTGTACCCTGGCGACCAGTTCAAGGGGTTCAAACGGCTTCACCATATAATCATCCGTGCCTAATTGAAAGCCCTTTAGTTTTTGGCTCACTTCGCCTTTGGCGGTTAGCATCAAAATAGGCAGATCATACGCGGCGCGTAATTCGCGGCACAAATCCCAGCCATCCAAATTGGGCATCATAACATCAATGATAAAGAGGTCTACTTTAACGGTCTCAAGCTGAGCCAGGGCCTCCTCACCGTCGGCAGCCTCATAAACCTGAAAACCATCGTTCCGTAAAAACAGACTCGCCAATTCCCGAATATGCGGGTCGTCATCTACCAGTAATATTTTGCTCATGGTGTCTCGCAATCGCTCATAGCATAACTGATGACTATGATACACCATTTTTGTAAACTGAATGTAAATAAACAGGGCTTACGCAGTTCCAGAGGTGACAGTCACTTGATCAGGCTAAATCGACTTATCTGGGCTATCCAACTTCTGATTAACGACAATAAGTGACTGTCACCTGATTTTTGCGTAAGTCCTGCTTTCAACACCCGGCCTAACGGAGCGACCGCCAAGCAACGAGCCTTTCACGAACGGGCTGAAAGCACCGCAGCGAAAGCGCCGTCGTTACACGTTAATCTTATAATTCAGCTTGACCTCATCTCCGTGCATTCCTCGAAACCCCCAATTGTAGGCTGGACTCTCATAGATACAGATTTCTATATCTTGATATTCAATGCCAACCTCTTGTTTTATTCGATCAAAAAGCAAACGAATTAACTTTTTCTTACTTGCCGGGGTCCGTCCTTCAATCATAGTTATTTCAATAATAGTGTAAGCATCCGTTCGTCCTGCCGGGTACAAC
>JAGRBY010001027.1 GCA_020433835.1 Anaerolineae bacterium
ATCTAAGTCTTACTACGACTGTCTTGTATGGGCAACAAATCAGATCGGACGCTGGATTGATACCATTCCTTAGGGCTGGCTTGCAGTTTATGCCTTATTAGCGGTAGTCATTTTTTCCGCCGTGTTTGGGATTATAATGCTCTTATTTGGCAATCCCCTTTTCTATTGAGCAAAATAAGAACGCATAGAGATTTGTTCTGGTTCAAGTGTAGTAATGTGTGCGAGTAGCGTCGTTAGTGGCATTCGGCTGAGATAATTTGGGGCGGGTCGTTTTCAAAACCCCTCATTATTTGCCACCGGATGGCTCTTGACACCAAAGCCGCTAGATAGTGATTTGCTACATTGTTGTGTTGCGGAACAAATAGCTAGTCCAGGGCCGATGCAGCAGCTTCCCATTCCGCAATTTCCTGATCGAGTTGCTGGCGCATACTCTCTAACTCGCTAATGAGCAATCTCATTTTGTGGCTCCACCCCTGAAACTGATTTTGGAATTGAGTGGCTGAGTTACCCATCCACTCACTACCGACCAAGTTGTTGACTTGTTTTGTGAGATTGATAAGTTCCGAATCGAAATTATTGCAGGCATTGGCTAAAGAGCTTGAAGCCGTGCGCCCTGCATCAGTATCAAAATGTAGTGTAGTCATTGTTGTTACCTTCCTCAGCTTTTCGCTTGATATGGATGTCCATTTGGCATTATCGCAACAACTAAAGATTTAGCTTGTCCTAATTGCTGAATATCAATCCTTGCGCCAGTTAAGTCTGCCAAACTTAAATCAGCGCCGTTTAAGTTTGCCTCAGTCAAATCAGCATTTTTCAGAATAGCACCGGTAAGATTGGCGTTGGTAAAGTTTACACCGTTTAGCCTGGAATTGCTGAGATTAGCTCTTGTTAAATTTGTTTCAGTCAGGTCGGCTTGGGAGAGGTCACATGAGCTTAAGTTAGCGGCTCTTAAATTGGCTTTGCCTAAATGGGTCAACCGGAGAATAGCTCCTTCCAAATTGGCATCTTGCAAATCTGCCGAACTCAGATCAGCGTTGGTTAATTTTGCTTCGAGCAAAATAGCTAAACGCAAAGTTGCTCCTGGTAGCTTCGCATCTCCTAAATCCGCACTACTTAATTGTGCTCCGGTGAGATCTGCGCCATTTAGTAAGGCCCGTGTTAATTTTGCTGCCTTTAGGCTTGCCCAGGACAAGTTAGCCCATCGTAAATTTGCCTTAATAAGATCGCACTGGTTTAGGTCAGCTCCTTTTAGATAAACAACTTTCTTTTCGTTAGAGATCAGGTCTGATTCATAAAGGAACCGTAATAACGCCCCTTTGCGGGTAGCATCTAAACTCCGCAAAACAGTTAAGGTTCTTGATCTTGCTATACTGCGTACCTCGTCATCTTCGGCTGATGCACGTAGATTCGCTTCTAAAAGCAGGTTGGTCATGCGATCAAGATAAGCCTGAATTGTAGCCTCTTGTAATTGCTCAAACGCGATTTTCCGTTCGGTCTGGATTCGTTCATTAGCAATTTCAAGTTCGACCCTCTTTTCGTTCCTATCGAGCCACCAAACCCCAATAGCCAATACGATTGGGATGATAAGTAGCTCCATCCAGTCCCACAGGGTTTTAGCATTGAATCCGGTGTTATTTGCCTTATAGGTTGCCCACAACGTCCAGAAAAGCCAGATAAAAAATCCAAGAATAAGGAGAGAAATAAACGGCTTTTTCTGTATCTGAATTCTTACTCGTGTTAGCTTTTTTCTCATGGCGCGTGATTCTCAAAAAATTGTGTCATTGTAAGAGAAACCCTCCAAGTAATGGTAAAGCAGAGGCATCCCACAGTTTTCATTACTTCACTCTCAGGCCATCGGCTCATTCGGGCATGTATCAATGATGTTGTTGGCAAAGCGCACGTCGGCCGGTATGCCTTTACGCAGACGGACAGCTTCAACGAAGGTCGCAGCCACTCCAGACAACGTGACATCATCTTCTGTCAACGGGATGTGTTTGCTCGCCTTTTCTTTACCCGTTTGGGTAAGCTGGAAGATATGATAACGCATTATGCTCGTTTCTCCTTGCTGCTGGAAAATTTCTTGTTTTAGGTGTAACCCACGTGCCGCCAGTTTCCCTCGCTGGTAAATAGAATTAAAAACATGTCATACGAGTTTTTTAATCAGCTAGACAGAGTAAGACGGGACAAATGCGTGTAAGGTGGGTTAAGGTGGCAGTATCAAAACGATAGGCAAGGTAAAAATGATGTTTAAGCAACATAGACTTCCCGGTGGTTTGATAAGAGTGGAACGATTTTCATGGACGAGGTTTGTGTCTGGCGAAACAACAGCCGCACATGTCTATGATGCACAGCGGGAGGTTGCTGAAGCAATCCTGACCAGT
>JAGRBY010001028.1 GCA_020433835.1 Anaerolineae bacterium
CGGAGCCGGCAGTGGGCAGAGCCGGAAGGTGTTTTATGTGGCGGGTTGGGGGTTAAGGGTTGGTGCGCGGGGGATTTTGCCATTGACCAGCTTTTTCCGGAGAAGGTTAACTTTTCGGAATTTTAAGCAGCTGTACCAATAGTTGACTTTGATCGCGGCGGCAATGGCAAAAAAGACCCAGTCAACAAGCTCTCTTTCGATATGAAGATAGTAGGTGGAAACGAATATGTCTGTGGCATAGCTAAGAGGTAGAAGCAAAACAGCCATGGTCAGCCAGCGGGTACCACGCTTCTTAAATGCACAATAATGGTAAGGGCTCGTAAAAACCAACATACTGAAAAGTAACAGGGCTGCATAGGGGGCAACACCGAAGTTATCCATGAATGATCCCAATTCCGGATTCTTCATCAAATCAAAGAACTGTGTTGTTAGGCAAACAAACAGAAAACCGAAAAATGAGTAGAGCCAATATCTTCGGGTCTTTTGCTCTTGCTTCCATTCCTCGTCAGTGACAAGATCACCTCGATCAACCATCTCTCCATGCTTTTCTTTTCGAATGATGGCATAGCCAATTAGAAAGGTAAGGTTAATCACAAACACAGCTATCAAATCATAAAACGTCATATTCTTATCCTAAATTTCAGAGTTGTAAGGAGAGTTTATCATGTTACGGAGTTTCCTCGAAATGGGGAGTTAGGGTTTATGGAAACATTTTCAGGGAGAGAAACTGCTATTAAAAAGTCTTTGTATAAAGCCTTTCATGAATTGGAGCGATTTCAGAAAAAACGCTTGAGTGTTGAACGCTAAAGTTCAAATTCTTTTAAATGAGATGTTTAAGTGTCGGTTTGCTTGGCAAACTATGTTTTATGGTTCGTTTTTGCGGAATGATGTATGATTAGCGCAAAAAGCATTTGAATAACCAATAAACCTTGGCTTATTTTTTATGCCATTGATTATCAACCATTAACGGTTTTTCTGTTGTTCTATGTACAAAAGGTACCTTTATGAAGAAAAAGATTAAGCTCAAATTAGGTGAGCTTTTTTGTGGACCCGGTGGGATCGCTCTAGGTGCTAAATATGCATCTGATAGTTTTGAAAAACAAGGTTGTGAAATCCAACATGCTTGGGCAAATGATTATGATTCTGACACATGTCAAACCTATGCATTGAACTTTTGTAAACATGATTCATCGTCTATTATTTGCGAGGATGTAAAAAAGTTAAAAATCAAATCATTAGCTCCTATTGATTGTTTTGCATTTGGTTTTCCTTGTAACGATTTTAGTATGGTTGGTGAGCAGAGGGGATTCAAGGGTGAATTTGGGCCGTTATATACGTATGGTGTAAATATTATAAATCATTTCAAACCTAAGTTTTTTTTAGCTGAGAACGTAGGAGGTTTAACAAATTCTAATCAAAGAATGGCTTTTGAGAAAATAATTAAGGATTTGAGGAATTCCGGAAACGGTTATAATTTGACTGTTCATTTATATAAATCTGAGGAGTATGGTGTCCCACAATCTAGACATAGAATCATTATTGTTGGTATGGATCAAAATTTAGATAAGACCTTCAAGGTTCCTGCTCCCATAAGTAAGGTAAATTATCGTACTGCCCGTGATGCTATTGAATGCCCGCCAATACCTCGAGATGCAGCAAATAATGAGCTAACTAGACAAAGTCAACGAGTAGTAGAGCGTTTAAAATGTATAAAGCCGGGTGAAAATGCCTGGACTGCAGATTTGCCGGATCACCTGAAATTAAATGTCAAAGGGGCTAAGTTGAGTCATATTTATAAAAGGCTTGATCCAAACAGACCATCCTACACAATTACTGGTAGTGGTGGAGGTGGTACACACGTTTATCACTGGTCGGAACCAAGGGCTTTAACTAATAGAGAGAGAGCCAGGCTCCAGACCTTTCCAGACAATTTTATTTTTCACGGATCGAAAGAAAGCGTTCGAAAGCAGATTGGAATGGCAGTTCCTCCTCAATTGTCTAAAATAATATTTGAATCAATAATAAAAACTTATTTAGATATTGATTACGAGCATATTGAATCTAGTTTTAATATCTAGTTTTAATACCTTTTTTCCTGGGTTCAAATTTCTAAAGCACCACATATAAAAAATGAGGTAAACTTTAGTCATGAGCTACAAAAGACTAACTTTAGAAGAACGTGAAAGAATACATGCCCTGCTTAACCAAGGTAAAAGCAATCGAGAAATTGCTGTAGACTTAAATCGCTCTCATACAACTATTTCAAGAGAGCTTAAGCGTTGCGGCACTAAGTATGAATACTCCCCTTCAAAAGCCCAAAAGCAAGCCAATAAGAATGCTCCCGAAAGAGGAAGAAAAAGGATACTGGATATCCGTC
>JAGRBY010001029.1 GCA_020433835.1 Anaerolineae bacterium
TAGGTTTGTAAGACAAACTTAAGTTTGTCCTACGGAGTTTTCATTGTCGTTGCTGTCGCGCAGCTTCTGTCGCACTCCCTTAAAAATAACACGTTTGATCGAGGAGCGGATCATCCTCAGATGCGGAGCGATTCTGTCTGCTCTGGCTGTTCGTATCTGAGGCTTGTCCTGAGCGTAGCCGAAAGGAGGCTCACTTCGCTCTGAGGTAATCGGTTTCGGCTCAACTGATGCTGCCTGCCTCGCCTGAAAATGATCCATAATGGTCTCGATAATCCCCAGAATTTCCAGCACAGCCCGATTTTGATAGGCCGATACCCTTCTTTTTAGCGGATCGTATACGTCGGGCCGGCTCAGTTCTTCAATTCGAGCTAACAATTGGGTCGTATCATTGAATGACAAGCCGAAGCCATACCGTTCAACCCACGCGATATTGTTCGACTCATGGATGATAACGTTGCTGATATCCATCAACAGCGGCAAATTGGCCGCCAACCCTTCCATAATCGTCCCCGGTCCGGGTTTGCCGATTAAAAAATCGGAGAGATGCATATAATAGGGAACCTGCGATGTGTAGCCGACCACAACTTTGTTGTATCGAGTTGCCACTGCCTCTAAGCGGTGTTTCAAAACTTCGTTTTTACCACAGATAAAGATAAACTGGGCCTCACTCCCCAAGCGATTTAGGGCTTTGGCCGCCTTCAACACCCGATGGGGAGCAAACCCGCCGTACAGAAACAACCCCACCGGCCGGTCTGAAGCGAGGCCCAATATCCGGCGTTCGGCCGCTATATCAAATTGAGGCTTTTCAAAAAAACAAGGGTTAATCAGCGTCCCCGACAACTTAAACACCCGCTCTGTATCCGTCACAAACATCGAGCAAACCTGCTGATAGGCTTCGTCAGTGCCGACAATGGTATACGTATGATCGTCGGCTACAAACCAGGATCCTTTGGGGGTTAGCCAAAATGGTTCATGAAATTCAAACAAATCCGTTTGAAGGATAGCAAACGGGATGGGCGGCTCCACCTGCCGCACACTGTCGGCAATGATCTGGTTCAGTCCAGGAATCAGTGAAATCACCAAATCCGGCTGTTTTTGCGCCAAAAATTCAGCCAGCCGTTTCGCCAATTTCTGTCGATGGGGCACCATGATCAGATAGTAGGCGCAAATAAAAAACAAGCGATAGACAAACCCGGTCATTTCTCGAGTCAACACCAGCTTGTTATAAAACGCTTCCCCCTCAATCCCCAAAATATTGAAATAATCCGGGAATATTTCCTGATAAATACTCACAACTTCGGGTTGCCACCCATATTGGGTCAAGGCCTGGGTCAAGGTACCGGCCGTATGGCGATGTCCGCCTCCGGAATTGTTCGAGATGATTAAAACTTTCTTCACAACTTTGTCCGTAACACCTCAGGTAACTGGCACTTTTGCTCAAATAGAGAACATTGCACGGTATACAACGCTACACTTGCCGCGATTAAGTGCCAGTCACCTCGCTTGCGGAGTAAATACCTTTGTCCTTAGAGAAGCTTAAGAGAAGCTATCTATTAACCTCATTATTGCCTCTGTGCTTAAGAAGCTGTTTGAAAAGTCAGCGTTTACAGATTTGTCCACAGATTTACACAGATGTTCACTGATTTTTATCTAACCTTTGCTATTATCTGTGAGAATCTGTGTCCATCTGTGGACCCTTTAAGGCTTTTAAAACAGTTTCTAAGAGCGTCGATTGATCCGAAGTACAATGAGTAAAACGATGATGGCCAGCATCGCCAGCAAAATCAACACGGTGCTTAATAGCCAGGGCAGAATGTTTGAGGGTATCGCCGGGGCTGCTTCGTCCGATAAACTCGGCGTGGTCTGGGCGTTTGGCGTTGGGGTATTTTGAGGAACAGCCGCGACCGTAGCCTGAGCAATAGCCGACGTTGGTGATGCCATGGGCAACGGCGTATCTGTCGAGACGTCCTGTGCTTGCGGTGCGGGTTGAGCCTGGTTCGCCGCCTCTTCGGTTGCAGATGATCCTTCTTGCGTTAACTCCGTTGCGTTTTCTTCTTCCCCTGCTGCTTCTTGGCGCTCAATCGGCGGAACTTCTTCTGCCTCGTCGGCGGCAGGAGGAGCTAATGTAGCAGTATCAAAAGTTGAAGTCGGTGCCGGTTCCAGAGGCTGTGACTCTACGGCTTCCTGTGATAGATTTTGGTCGGTTGATTCATCCGTCCCGTAATATTCTTGGCTATCTAACTCTGTTGCGCTGTCTTCAGTCGTCGCTTCCTCTGCCGCCTCCATAGATAAGCTCTCTTCATCAATTGTTTCTTCCGGTGAAGTCGGCGTTGCCTGCTTCTCTATGCGTCTAGCCTGTCCGGTTGAAGGTGGCGTA
>JAGRBY010000102.1 GCA_020433835.1 Anaerolineae bacterium
CCGACATCCAGCACCAGCAGCACCGGCGCATCAACCAGCTTGGCAATTTGAGCACTGCTGCCTTCTTCGGTTTCATAGCTGAAGCCATCGAACAGGCCCATCACACCTTCGATGAGGGCCAGATCGGCTTGTTGGGTGGCATTATGAAAGAGAGTCATCGCCCGCTGGGGCGGCACCATCCAGGTATCGATATTGCGACAGGGGCGACCGGCGGCCAAACTATGATAGGTGGGGTCGATGTAATCCGGCCCAGCTTTGAAGGGCTGTATATGCAGGCCTCGCCGCCGTAAAGCGGCAATGAGGCCCATCGTAATGGTGGTTTTGCCGACGCCTGAACTGGTGCCGGCGATGAGAATTTTTTTTATCACGCGTTTGATGCCAACTTGTAACAATCGTTTTGGGGAGAGAATTCGCCGTAGAAAAGAAAGATGATAACTTCTTGTTCCGGGCCATAACTGTGGACGATCTGTTCCATCTCTTTATCGTCCCATAGCTGTCCCTTGGTTGATGACAGATAATAAAAGCGCACCGTGTTTTCGGCAAAGTAGCGCAGATCGACCACCACCACACCGCGCCCTTTCGTAGCAAAGCCCTCGCGACCCACGCGAAACATTTCTTTGGTAATCTGTGGATCGTTCAGGTAATCTTCAATGTAGTCTTCCAAGGCAGGTGCTCTTTCGATCAACTGCTGGACCATGTATTCCTCCTGTACCGTAAAGAGATAAAAATTGCTCCTTTTTCCCTTTACTCCCAACTTCCTCTGTTCTTTATTCCTTTTCCTTGGGTCAAATTTACTCCAAAGCAGTGAATTTACCAAATTTTTGTACTTTTTTATAGGCTTTTACTCAGTCGGCTCAGAGCTTCAATCAAGCGGCGATTTTGTTCGGGCAGTTGAGCCGCCACCCGAATATGCTGGGGCAGGCCAAAGGAAGAACAGTCGCGAACAAGCAATCGGCTGTTAAGTAAAGCTCGCCGCGTTGGGGCTGCCTGGCCGGTTTCGATCAAGGTGTAAGAGGTGTTTGTGGGTAAAACACGCAGCCCGATATCGCCCAATTCTGCCCACAAAGCTGCGGCGTAAGAGAGAAGTTGCCGGATGTTGCGGCGCTGTTCGGCCTGAACATCCGGCTGTAGGGCGGCTACTCCGGCGACCTGAGCCAAACTGTTGACGCTCCAGGCCGGCTGCGTGACGCGCAGTTGTTCAATCCGCTCTGGCGTGGCGATGGCAAAACCCAGTCGCAATCCGGCCAGCCCATGCTCCTTGGTCAGTGAGCGCATCACAATAATGTTCTCATCGTGGTCTCGGGCTATCGCAGGCCGGCTTAAAGACTCCTCAAATGCGCTGAAATACTGATATGACTCATCAACGATCCACAAGGTTTCTGGCTGCGCTGAGGATCGCAGTTCGGCGATCTCGGCTGGAGTGAGATATTGTCCGGTGGGATTGTTAGGGTTGCACAGCCAGACTGTCGCCGGCTGTGTCTCTCGGATTACCGTTGCGACATGGGCTATATCGTGTCGATAATTGGAACCGGCAGCGAAGTAGGGCTGCACGTGTCCGCCCATCACGCGGATAGCCCGCTCATACTCGCCAAACGTTGGCGATAAGATGAGGTGGCGGCTGCCTGGCTTGATAAAGGCCAAGGCCACCATCTGGATTAATTCATTTGCTCCGTTGGTTGGTAAAATAAAATGGGGGTCGATATCTTCGGCCATGGCGATGGCCTGTCGTAGTTCTAAACAGTGCCGGTCGGGATAGTGACGTAGTTTTGGTACCGTCACCGCCGCGCGGATAGCTTCTAGTACCGCCGGATGCGGCCCGAATGGGTTGCTGTTCGCGCTAAAGTCGATAATGTCATGCGGCGTTAGCCCCAATTTGTTTAATTCACCGTAGTCGATGTCGCCGTGAGGGACGGAGGTGGGCATAGATGGGTTCCTTTCGTAAATCGATTTTTTTCGAGCGAATTATACACGATCTCGAACGGAATAGGCGATTGACTTGACTATGGCAAGAAATCAGAGTCATTCTTTAGCTATGTCTATAATCATTGGGAAAATATTGGAAACTTAACTTTGACAGCAGGGGATACCGATATGCGGACTGCAAAATGTTGGCGTAGGTGGGAGAGGGACTCCAAACCGGCGAAGCTCGTCGGCTAATTCAGCGAGTGGGAGGCCCATGACACTGGCAAAACAGCCATCAAATCGGGCAACCGGGGCAAAACCCTCATCTTGAATACCATAGGCTCCGGCCTTATCCAGAGGAGAGCCGGTCGCTACGTAAGTCTCAATTTCGGCGTCCGTATAAGGGCGCATCCATACCTGACTGTGATGCTGAAGCGTTACGATTTTTTTGTGAGCGGGGTGAATTACGGTTAAGCCACTGTACACATCGTGGGCTTGCTGCCGCAACGATGAAAGCATCTCTGCGGCCTCATCGGGTGTTTGGGGTTTGCCCAAAATGCGATTATCCAATGCCACAACGGTATCAGCCGCGATGATAATAAGCTGATGTGTATGGGCGTGTTCAATAAGAGGGGGGAAGGAAGATAAGTTCTCGGCCACAACCTGCGCCTTCCGTCGACTCAGGCGTTGGACGAGTTGTTCCGGCAGCTCGTGAGGAAAGGGGGTTTCATCAACCTCAACGGCCTGATCAGGCGAGACGGCCGTGAACGGAACTCCTAAAATAGTCATAAACTCCCGGCGGCGCGGCGACGTCGAAGCCAGTACCAGATGAAATTCGTCGGGCATGGGGCATTAGCCTTTTAGCTGTAACTTTGCTCTGGATGCAGCGGCAGAAGTACATAAAAAGTGCTGCCCGGATTTTGTTCAGTATTGTAGCCGGCACTTTCAGCCCATATTCTGCCGCCGTGCGCTTCAATAATACCCTTGGCGATGGGCAACCCCAGCCCAATTCCGCCGCCGCCAAAAGCCGTTTTACTGCTGCTATGGTATGTTGTATCTTCAACCATATAAAAGCGATCAAAGATCTCTTTTTGCTCTGATGGGGCAAGGCCGATGCCGGTATCTTTGATGGTGATGATAATTTGCCCCCCGGTTTGGTGAGGATTTTCTGCTTTTGTTACTTGACCCTCAATGAATATCCGACCGTGGTCAGGCGTAAATTTAATGGCATTACTTAAAAGATTCCAAAAAACTTGCTTTAAGCGTTCGGCATCACCGACAATTTCGGGCAGTTCATCAACATTTTTGAGGGTAATGTGCAAGGTTCGGTTATTTTTGTTGGGGTTCAATTCATCAAGGGCACTGTTAATAAGTTTGCCGACGTGAACACGTTGGTGCTGAAGCTGCATACTACTGGCCTCAATGAGAAAGACATTGAGAACGTCATTGACGACCTCATTAAGACGGTGAACCGATTTGTAGATTTTTTGTACCAGGCTAACCACATGTTTTTCGGTGCTTTCTGCCTGATCGCTTTCTTTTATAGCTGATTGGAGCAAGCGAGCGTAGCCGTATACCAGCGTCATCGGCGTTCGCAGTTCATGGCTGGCCACGGTAATAAAGTCGGATTTTAACTTGTCAACCTTCTGCAGGCGCGTATTTGCGTCTTCCAGTTCGAGAATTTTTGTTTCAAGACGTTCAACCAGCTTTTTGCTGTACTGATCGAGATAATGCTGCTGCTCATCTTTGCTGATGGTATCTTTTTGGCCTTCAAGATAGCTAACAATCTGGTTGGGAAAGTTGTCGACATCGATAGGTTTATTAATGTATCCATCGCAGCCGGCGGTTAAGGCTAGTTCACGGTCTCCCTTGGTGGCGTATGCTGTTAAAGCAACAATGGGGGTTCTTTGCAAACCAGAAATCGTGCGCATACGGGTAGTAGTCTCGTGTCCGTCCAGACCTGGCATGTTGATATCCATCAAAATGAGGTCGGGTACCTCTTTGGTGGCAATTTTGATACCCTCCAGGCCGGTTTCAGCCTCAATTACTTCAAAATCATAGTTGGTGAGAACACGATTGACCAGGGAACGGTTGAGCGGATCATCATCGATATATAAAATTCTGGGCTTGGTTGCTATTAAGGTTTGCGGCACGGTGTTATCTCCGGTAGTACTTAAGCGGGTGGGTCGATCAAAAACTTACTTTAGAACATCACTAATACTCTCTACTAATTGGTCTTCCATAAATTCGCCTTTTTGAAGAAGAGACTCAATACGTCCCGAAAGACGTTGATAATCTTGGTTGGTTAAATCCTTGGCTGTGATAACAATTACTGGAATATCGCGTAATTGTTCATTCGCTTTCATGGTATCTAATACTGTAAAGCCATCTACTTCCGGCATCATTAAATCGAGCAAAACTAAATCCGGCTTTTTCGATTGAATGAGGGCCATACCGGTGGCACCGTCAGGCGCTTCGTAGATTTTGTATTTACGTTCATATTGTAATATGCGACGCAGCAGCAAACGTGCATCCGGCTCATCTTCAATAATGGCGATGCTCTGAACCCGATCGTCTAAACGCTTCAATGCGTTTAACAGCCCTTCCTGACGAACAGACATGGCTCCCAACTCCATATTTTCGACAACATCCCCTTCTATATTTTGCACCCGAGTGTGTCTTTTAACAATTTCATTCTCTAGAATCTGCTTTTCGATAGGGAAGGTGTGGCCCGAAGCGTTGACTACAACCGTTTCGGTAGAGCCAATAAGCTGTTCTTGCATGAGTTTGACTAGGCCGGCACAAGCAACAGCCGCAGCGGGTTCCATCGATAATCCTTCCAGTTGGGCCATAACCCGCATTAGCCGGAAGGACTCTTGATCGTTGACCTTAATAAAGGCCCCTCCCTGCTGCTGTATTATATTTCGCAAGAAAGGATAAGCCGGACCGGGATTACCAGTAGCCAAAACGTTAATAATGCTGGTTGGATTTTGAACAGGCTCGACAATTTCTAAGCCTTTATGAAAACTGTTGACCATTGGGGCACACCCCTCCGTTTGGATAACGGCAATTTTAGGGATTTTGTCGATGAGCTTCATATCGTACAGATCTTTAAAGCCGCGCCATACTCCAATCGGGCCCATCCCCCCGCTAACGGCCTGAATATACCAATCCGGAGCAGCCCATCGCGTGCCACGTATTCGCCCTAATTGCTCCGCAATTTCAAAGGCCAGAGTTTTCATAGCTTCCCTGGCAATAAGCGATTTAATACCCTTATCTAAAAAAAGATTGCGGTAATCGGCAAATTTGGCGGCGATTTGTTTAGTCACGTCATAGCTGCTTGACACTTTGATGACCTCTGTGCCGTAAAGTGTCACTTCACGCATTTTTTCGTGGGGAACATTGCTGTCTAAAAAGGCCCACAATTTTATTCCAGAGCGCGCGCAATAGGCTGAGTATGATATCGCTACATTGCCGGTTGAAGCCACAACCGCCTCGCGGATGTCAGCTTCTTTCATTGCCGAGATAGCCAATGAGGCTTGGCGATCCTTAAAGGAAGCTGTGGGGCCTTGTCGCTCGTCTTTTACAAAAATAAGGCGATTGCCCAGCATCGCTCCCATGTTTTCTACTTGTAACAGCGGCGTCCAACCTTCACCCAGCGAAACAATGTTTGCTTTTTCGCGCAGTGGTAAAAGTTCCCAATAGCGCCAAATTGTGTGGTCACGTTCAGAAAGTTCCTTGTCCCAGATTTGAGATGTCTCTTCCAAGTTGTAGAGAGGGTCGAGCCACTCGCCTCCACATTGAGGGCAAGCACCGATGAGGTTCGTGTATTCGGCTGTGTGATTGCAATTGTTGCATCGGTAGAAAAACTTTTTCACAAGTTGCTCTCTAATGTCTATAGAAATAGTTTTGATTTAGATCGTTTTTTTTCTTCTTGACGAAGCCGATCAAGGGCCTGACTGATATCTTCTAAAAGTTCGTTTTCGGTAAAAATAGCTTTATGCAGTAATGCTTCAACCTGCCCTGTAAGCTGAGTTTGTTGTTCGACGGTTAGTTGTTCCCCACTGACAATAATAATAGGGATAGAACGGGTTTTTTCATCACCCTTTAAATTCTCGATCATGGTAAAGCCATCCATTTCCGGCATGTTAAGGTCAAGAATAATTAAATCAGGCTTTGTGCTTTCAACAATTTTTAGGCCTTCTTTACCATTGCTGGCTTCATTGATAATGTAATTGTCTTGTGCTTCTAAAATTCGACGCGTTAAAAGAATGTCATCTGCTTTGTCATCAACAATCAGTACTTTTATAGCTTCGTTCTGTTGTTTGTCGATGTGGCTAAGTGCTTCAATAAGCTCGTCTTCAACAATCGGTTTGATAAGATAATTGGTTGCACCCAGTGAAAAACCCCGGTTTTTGTCGCTGGCTATACTACAAACAACAATGGGAATATCTTTTGTAACCTGATCTTCTTTTAATTCTTTTAGCAGACTCCAACCATCTTTGTCGGGGATGATGACATCGAGCAAAATAGCAAATGGTGAGAGCTTTTTGATTTGGGAGACAACATCCTCCGTATACTCCAAACCTGTAACTTGATAATGTTGTTTTTCTAGAAAGCGTTTATATAAGGCGATAACTCCGGGGTCATCATCAATGACAAGAACTTCCTTTTCTGTTGGCGGGGTGTTATCTGCTAAAGAGAGAGAGAAGTCATCAATTTCGATGACATCATTGTTTGGTGCTTTTATGGGAATAGAGAAGCTAAAAATTGAGCCTTTGTTGGGCGTACTATCAACCCAAATTTTACCTTGATGCATTTCAACAAAGTGACGACTTATCGGTAGACCTAGTCCGGTTCCGCCCGCTTTTCGCGTTGTGCTGGCATCGACCTGAGTAAATTCTTCAAAAATGTTTGACAATTTGCTGTCCGGTATGCCGATACCAGTATCAATAACGCTAAATACAACGTAATCTTGCTCAACTTTTACTAAAGTCGTCACCGAGCCTTCCTCTGTGAACTTACAGGCGTTTGATACGAGGTTAAGAATGACCTGTCGAATGCGCGTTGGATCAGCCCAGATAGTAGGTAAATTTTGAGGAATTTCTTGTTTTAAGCTAACAGATTTATCTTTAACCAATGCCATAGCGGTAGACATAACTGTTTTGATGATGGGTTCGATCTCGGTTTCCTCAAAGTTGAGTTCCATCTTACCGGCTTCAATTTTAGAAAGGTCGAGAATATTGTTGATTAGCCCTAACAGGTGTTGGCCACTGTTGTGGATAGATGTTAAGTCCGTTTTTTGTAATTCAGTTAACGGACCATCAATGCCTTTGAGAATAACCCGTGAAAAACCAATAATGGAGTTAAGCGGTGTCCGTAATTCATGGCTCATATTAGCCAGAAATTGTGTTTTTAATTTGTCGATCTCTTTAAGGCGCTCAGCCGTTTCTTGTTGCTCCTTAAACGCCTTAGCGTTTTCGATAGCAATAGCCAGCTGGGCGGCCAAAACATCAAGCGTTGAGATTTCATCTTCGGTAAATGCCTGGGGCGATGTGCTCTGAACATCTAGGACTCCAATGAGCCTATCACCTACCTGGAGAGGAATCGCCAGTTCAGCTTCCGTTTCCGGCAGAAGTTCATTGCGATGATAGGTGTAAATTGGCTGGGTATCTATATCGGTGCTGCGGGTAACAATCGGTTTGCGTTGGGCCGTTACCTGCCCAATAACACTTTTGCTGCCGATAGCCACTTTGTAATGCATTTCTAATAAGCGTCTACCTGTTTCGCCGGTACTCTTATGGAGAACAGCATACTGCTCGGCCTCATCCACAAGAAAGATCTGAACGTGATAAAAGTTGAAGCGCTCTTTTATAAGCTGGACAGCTTCATCTAGCATTTCAGCTTGATCAAGAATACCGGTTGCTGCCCGCCCTACATCGGCACTGGTTTGCAGCAGAATTGCTCTCTTTTTTGTCTCTTCGATAAGGCGTCGGTTTTGCAGTGTAATCGATAACTGGTCGGCCATGGCTACGGCTAAGTTTATCTCGCTTTCGGTAAATATGTGCTTTTTGCCTAATGAGTCGGCTCCAATTGCGCCGATGACCTCATCATCGATAATAATGGGCACCAAAAGCAGTGAGACAATGCCGCGTGGGATATTAATTTCACGTACGGATGCCACCAATGGATCCGTTGACACATCTTCAATCGGCACAGGTTGCTTTGTTTCGATAAGGCGTTGGTAAGAAGGGTTATCTTCAATGGGTATGCGCAATCTTGGCTTCATTACGGGTTTGCCGTTTTCAAAGAGAGCATGAAGTTTTCCGTAACGACGATCCTCTTCAAATAGAAGAATACCACCTTGCTTTAACCCCAGCGTTGACAACATCTTGCCCAGAACAGTGTTAAACATCTCGCGCTCATCTTCGGTTGCCACTAAAATACGACCTACCTCATAGAGCGCTTCTGCCTCTTCGCGAGAAATTTGAGTTTGTTCAAACAGACGCGCCGACTCAATAGCCTGAGCGGCTTGGTTGGTTATCGCTTCGATAATTTGTAGTGTATCGTCTTCCCAAATGGCATCAAGTGTGCTTTGCGGTAATTCGAAATCGATTGTACCAATAACGGCTTGACCATTGAGGGTCAGTGGCACAATAAGAGACGAGGTTCTTTCAGGCAGTGGACGTGTCCAACGTGTGGAGTCTTGCTCACTTTTACCATTGGTTAGCCGGTGATCGCCTAATTTTTGCGTTCCCTCATTCAAAATAGACCTGGTGGCCGGAACGACAACGGCTTTCTTTTCAACAATGGCTTTGCTAGTACCCGGTAATACCATTCCCTCTTCATCAAGGGTGACGCCATTTTCGGTTAACCGATATTGGGTAGCAGCGCGCTGCTCTCTGATGTATGTGGCCCACTGATTTTCCACATAATGGCGGTGCATTTTGTTGACTTCATCAAGTGTACTGTTCAGCTCTTGTACTGCCCGGGCCGCTTGAATAGCATTTGCCAATTGGTTGGCCATAGATTGCAGAATGGTGATATCACTTTCATCAAAGGCGCTGCGTTTGATGCTTTGTACATCAAGCGCTCCAATAATTCGTCCTTGAGCGGTTAGGGGTAATGCCATTTCTGAATGGGCGTTAGGGAGAAGTGGGTTGTTAAAATGAATAGCATGGGTGCCAGTATCCATGGCGATATAAGGTTGACCAGTTTCTGTGGCTGTGCCAACAATACTTTGCCCCCCAACTTCCAACTTATGTTTCATCGCCAACATTTTTTGTCCAATTTCGCCGGTTGATGCTCTTACAAGGGCATATTTTCGGTAGTCGTCCACCAAAAATATCGAGACGTGGTAAAAATTAAATCGCTCTTTAATGAGATCGACGGCTTCAGACAGCAACTTATCCAGATCAAGATAGACAGTGGCTGCTTGTGAAACTTCAGCGGCCGTTTGGAGTTGGCGTGCCCGGTGTTCTGTTTCATCCAGCAAGCGTCTGTTCTCTAATGCTACGGATGTTTCACGGGCAATATTTTCATAGAGCCGGATAATTTCCGATGAAAAAGCGATTTCGCTTTCATTGCCGGCCAAAATGAAACCTTCTACATTCATATTCAACCAAATAGGAACAGCAGCCATCGATTTGATTTGCATAACCGCAAATAGCTGCTTGAGCAATAAAGAAAATCGCTCGTCTCTTTCGATAGAGGATGACACAATAGTGTTGCCTGTTCTCAGCAGTGGTACCAGCCCTAACTCCTCTGTAGAAAGATGAGAACTAAGCGGGATACTGGGCCACTCTTTGCGGGGGTTGTCCCATAGAGCTACCAGTTCCAGGTCAATGCTGTCACGGGTTTGATCATACATAAAGATCGATACGCCACGGTCTGGTTCGGTAGCGGCTATAGCAGAAATCGCCAAGTCGAAAATATCTTCAATTGTTTCGACTTTAAGGAGCTGCTGTCCCAGGTTTGAAAGGATTTCGGAGTTATAGAGGTTTTGCTGGGTTTCGGCCACTAACTGCAGGTTTTGGATAACAACAGCGGCCTGACCAGCCAAATTGATAATTTGATTGATAATATTGGACTTAAATTGATAGCGCTCTGTTTTACTTTCAAACAGCAAAACCCCCAACCAATTGCGACCAACAGCCAGGGGGACCGCCAGAATAGTTCGAATTCCCGGTTGGTATGCTTCTATCTGGGCTTGTGTGTCCGCAGGTAATGTTTCATAATGAATTTCGACGACATCGTCGTACCGTAAATTTTGAATGAATGTAAATTCGTTGGCCGGAAGTGTGATACTTGTGCTTAAAATTTCTTGCGTATCATGACTCCAACCGGCAATAAGATTCAGGCCTGCTAATGTTTCACCACTATTGATACAGTTTACTAACGCGATGTGCATATAATCGATGGTTGTTGTTTCGGCAAAACTGCCAACCATAATATCCAGTAAATCTTCAACCGACTGCGCCGTATTGAAGCGCCGGCTGGCTTTATAAAGAAGTTCCGTTTCGCTTAAGACCTCAGTAGTCTTTTCCAAAAGCCAAACATTTTCCAAACTTGTGGCGGCTTGGATAGCAACTGCATCAAATGTTGCTAAATTTTCTTCGGTAAAGCCGTCGGAGTGGGCGTGAAAAAAGGTGAGAACGCCGTGTAAAATGCTGCGTTGAGAGAAAAATGGCACACAAACAGCCATATTTACAGTAGGCATATTGGCTGATTTATCTAGTAACCATTTTTGTTGGTTGATGCGATTAAAGATTACACGCTCACCGCGATCAAGAGCCAATGCCTCTGGCCCCTCAAGAAATGCATGGCGGGCCAATTCATCGGCATTCATCTGTTGCCGCTGAGGAATTGTTGAGCCGACCGATAAAAATGCTCCACCGTCGGTAATATAAATTTCGGTATAGGTTGCTCCGATACGCTCGCTAAAAGAAAGGATCACGTCTTGTACATCTTCAACAGAGTTGGTACTGCTTAGTTTCTGCGCGAGTTGGTATAGCAGAGCAGCTCGATCGCGCTCTTTTTTAGTAGTTTCTAGCAGCCGGTGATTTTCAATGGCAATGATGGCTTGGTCGGCCAATGTTTGATAGATCCGTGTCTCTTGCTCGGTGTACGTATGTGGTTTTCGCGTATAAATCGAAAGCACACCTTTATATTCTGTCCCCAAAAACATTGGAGCTGAGAACAACGTGATGGCCTGGAGTTCATTAAGCACAAACTGTCGAAATTCCTCATCCATGCGCTCGTCTTGTTCCGAATGCCGTAAATCGTGAGAAATCAAAGGGGAAAAAGGCGGTTGTGCAAATGCTTCAACCAGACCAAATTTTCGAGCCGAGAATTCAGAGCCAATGGGTACATTTTTGGATGATTCTCTGTCCCATGTAGAAGCAATGGTGACCGACTCGATCTGCTCTTCTTTCGATTTATCGAGCAGAGAAATGCTGACGCGATCTACATCGTAATGTTTTACGTTATCAAGAACAATATTAAAGATGTCATCAAGGCTAACACTTTTTACCAATGCACTACTAATTTGAAAAAGCTTTTGAGTACCGGCTAATGCTTCTTGCGTTTGTTGGAATAACTGTGCATTTTCAATGGCAACGGCGACTTGGGCGATTATGGCCTTTGTTAATTGTATTTCGTTTTTAGTATAGGGATAGGGATATTCAAAATGCTCTACTTCCAAAATGGCGATGAGCTTGCCGCGAACGATCAGTGGAAACCAACCTAAAGTAGAAGCTACTTTGTCTTGTTGGAGATAGGTGGATAGTTTAGGGTCACTGTCAGCGGTGCCAAGGTGAAAGATGATCTCCTTCGGCTTGGTGATCATCTGTTGAAGCGGCAGAAAGTCATCAACCGTTAAAAAACGAGATGGACGGGCGCGAAGTGAAAAACTGTCTGTAAGCAATACTTTTTGTGCCCGCTCTTCGAAGTGCGTTTCGGCTCCATTTAGTTCCAAAATTGAGCAGCGTTGGCAGTTAAGGTAATTAAAAATTTGGATAATGAGAATATTATAGATCTCTACCAGATCGATTGTTTCTGTTAGCTGGCGTGTAGCCTCAAACAAAATAGCTAGCTCTTGGGTTCGTTCTTGTGTTTGCTCTAGCAACTTAGCGTTTTCAATAGCCAAGGCTACCTGAGATCCTACTTCTTCTAGCAAACTGATGTCATCCGGTGTCCAGTCAGCCCGATCATCATCGCTTTCTACTCCCAAAAAGCCAATATCTTCCCCATGAAGGTGAATCGGCAAAAACAAAGAGCGATCATCGTGGTTTTTTGTGGCCATTTCTGATAACTTCTCAGTTGGTTGTGAGTCGATGCGCGAGATGTCATGTTGATCGTATTGAAAACCGAGCTGATGTTTTTGTTTCGATGGTTGGTTCTGACTTTCAGAGGCTGTATTTTGGAGGTTGTAAAGGGTACGCGCTTCTTGAATACTGTCTTCCAACTGGTAAATTGTGCGATTGTGCGCCATAAAGAAGGCAATAGACTTGGTTACCGTCTGTAGAAATTTGATATCTTCTTCATCAAAGTTGTTGGCGGTTTCGGCCTGAAAGCACAAGGCCCCGAGAAATGTTTCACGGTATTTAAGCGGTAAAATTAATTCAGAATTATGTGAATTTTGGTCTTGACCAGCCTCATAAACACTTTGGGTCACGTCAGGAATGTAGATAACTTTGTCTTGTTTAAGGGCCTCACTAATACTATTTTCTTCTTCAAATGAAAAAATAGTAAGGTTTTGTGTACTACTGGATTTACTACTCAACCCGCTTTCTAAATAGAGCCATATATCCTCTCCTGTTATGGAGAGTTGATAAATTTGAGCAGTAGCATAGCCCAGCGTGTCAATCAAGATGTGCAATACATCCTGTAATATATTTTCAACCGTATCATCTGAAGTTACCAAGTCATTCACGGCCTGAAATAGAGTCAATTGGCGAGAAGATTTTTCCATATAGCTTTGCTCAGTATCTATCATAATTTTAGCCCTTTACTTCTCCAGAGCGGTATCAGATTCCAAAGAGCCGTTCGTTTCGGAGGTGGCGGTAAGTTGAATGTAAGTGCGTTTGCTTCCTAGGGCGTCACCTATTTCTTTTACCGTAGTCTGGAGAATAGTTTCAAGGTCTGTTGATGCTCTTACTTTGGTGGTGATGTTTTTTATTAAGGCTTCACGTCTGGCCCGTTGTTGGCTCATCTGATAGCGTCGGGCATTATCAAAAGCCATCGCAGTTTGGGTGACAAACACTTTCAGTAACCTTAGGTGGGATTCCTGAATAGAGGCATTGCTATTTTTAAAGCCGGCTTCTACCAACCCCACATTTTCCTGGCGGAGTATTATAGGCGTAAAAACTCTCACCCAGTTAGCATGTCCTTCTACATCATAAAGATGTTGATCATAACGGTCGTCCCAGCCGGTAATAACCTCAGTTTTTCCGGTTCTGATAATATCGGCCATGATATCTTTATCGTCTAGAGAACGATCCGATTGTTTGATATTATTTTCAGAAATCCCTACCCCGGATATAGCCTGGATGCGCTGGCGCTCTGAATCGACTACCGACAATAAAATATAATCAAAACCAATTTCTCTAATACATGTTTCAAAGAAAAGACTCACTATCTCACCAATTTTTAGTGTGCCCGATAACGATTGCCCTAACCTTTGCATGGCCATCGTCTCGCGTAACCGCGTTTCTGCCTCTCGACGGGCCTGGCCGGCTCGCTCATACAGATTGGCATTGGCTATAGCATTGGCTAACTGGTCAGCCATTGTCTGGAGCATGGTGATATCTTCTTGGGAAAAAGCTTCGCGCTCGGTACTTTGCACAGTTAAGGCACCGATAACTTCCTCGCGGCTAACGAGCGGCAGGGCCATTTCAGAGCGAGTCTCGGGCAGAATAGGGTTTTTGAAACGAACCGCTTCCTGCCCCACATCCAGGGCAATTCTCGCTTTTCTATGGTAAACACTCCAGCCAATCATCGATTCTTCGCCGATTTTTAATTTGTGATTTTGTCCAAGTTGAATGCGTCCGGCCTCGCCGGTACCGGCCCGCAATACGGCCCACTCTTTTGCTTCATCGACTAAAAATAACCCGACGTAGTAAAAATCAAACTGATCTCGAATTAAATTTACGGAGTTCTCAATGAGATCATCCACATCCAAAATTGAGCTGGCAGCTCGGGAAACTTCAGCCGCTGTTTGTAGTCGACCTGTTCGATATTGGGCCTCGGCTAACAGGCGACGGTTTTCCAACCAAATCGCCAGTTGGTCGACAACAACTTGGCCAATTTCAATGTCGCTTTGTGAAAAATTCCGGTTTTCTTGATTACTGCCTGCTGCCATAATACCGATTGTTTGACCTCGAAGTGTTATAGGCATATAGAGCATAGATTTGGCGGGAAGAATATTCCGTATTAAATGATTGTCTTTGGTCATAGCATGCGTAAAAACATTGCCAATAACCAAAGGTTTAGGCTCGGCAATCATATGCTGAAAGAGCGGTTCTTTAGCAGAAGTTGATATGTCTATATGAACTGGTTCGCCGTTGATATAAAGCGCACGAATTTTGTTTTTGTCGCCGGCTTTATTCAGTAGGGCCAGCTTGCCTGATTTAACCCGCAGAAGGCGCAGATACTCTCCCAGAACAGTTTCAAAAGTTGCATGCTCATTAGGTGCTGTTGCTAATGCATCCCCAATGCGGTAGAGTGACTCCGTTCTCTCTAAAGCTTGAACTAGGCCTTCTTCCGCTTTTTGTTGTTCAACTAAAGCGGCTTGGGTTTGATCGAGAAGCTGAGCGTTTTCTAATGCGCCGGCTATCTGCTGGGCAATCGTTTCGGCCAGTTTAACCTCGTTGGGTTCAAACGTTCGCCCTGGGGTATCAAATGCAATTCCCAACGTTCCAATTGTTTTGCCGTGGGTAATCAAAGGCGTTATTAAAATACATTCGATATTAAGCTTTGCCATCAACCCATGCACAGCGGCTGTTTTTGGATTGCTCTGGGCTTCGGTGACAACAATAGACTTTCCCGTTTCGATGACATAGCTTGATGAGTAGTTGTTTTCAAGAGGAATTCGATACCCTTCAGAGGCAGCTTCTTTGTTAACTCCATAATCTGAGACAACATTTAATGCGTCTCCTTCATCGGTAAGCATGGCAATACCGCTGCGGCACGCTCCAAAAAGTTGCAGCATCTCTTGAGCGACAGCCCAAAAACTCTTGTGGGGATCGGTGGCTAATGTAATGGCCGTGGCAACGCGGTTTATAGCGGCCAATTCAGCATTTCGCTGTAAAATTTCTTGTTCTGCTTTTTTGCGGTGCGTAATATCCGTCACCGCCCCTTCAAAGTAGATGAGATGCCCGTTGGTGTCGAAAACCGAGCGCCCGTTTTCAGAAATCCAGATGATTTCGCCATCACGTCGGTGAATCTTAGACTCAAAATCGGAAATTTGTCCTAATTTTCGTATCTTTTTTATAAACTCATCGCGTCGGTTAGGGACAACGTAAAGCTGATTCTTGATATCAATTATGTTTTCGATTAATTGCTGCGGTGAGTCGTATCCATAAATACGTGCTAAAGCTGGGTTAGCACTAATGTAATGCCCATCTAGCGAAGTTTGAAAAATACCTTCAACGGCATTTTCGTAAATGCTGCGATACTTTTCTTCCGCTTGCTGAAGTGCTTGTTCAGCTTTCTTGCGTTCGGTGATATCTTGCGTTATACCAAAGACATTCACGGCTTGGTTATCTTCCAATCGTTGAATGCGACCGATGGTGTGAATATAGCGAATTTCATTATCGTTCAGTAATATGCGATGCTGAATTTCATAACTGTCGGTATCTGAAGCCAAAATTCCTTCAATAAGATTTTCGACGTTTTCACGATCATCCGGGTGAATGAGAGACAAGAATAAATCAAAATCAACTTTGGTATTTTCTGATAAACCAAAAATTTTATATGTGCGATTGCTCCACCTTGCTTCGCTATTAACTAAATCCCAACTCCAGGTGCCGAGTTTAGCAATTTGATATGCTTCAGCAAGCCGTTCTTCGCTTTCTTGCAGTTTAGCCCGTATTTTCAAAGGAACGGTGATGTCTTCTATAATCCCTAACAGAGTTTGAG
>JAGRBY010001030.1 GCA_020433835.1 Anaerolineae bacterium
CTACGCGAGGACAAGTTTAGCGGGAATCTAGCGCCCTAAGACCAGTTGGATGCCCGATAAAGACATTCGGGCATGACTATAGCCTCCATTTCTATGACCTCCTTGGAATCCATATTGAGCCTTGAGTTTTTGCCCCTAACATTTAGGACTGAATCCGCTCGCAGTCGGTAATTTTTCCCAAAACTACCAAAACATCATCCTTTTGAATCACCTCATTAGCTTGTGGAGAGACCAACACGTCATTATCCCGCTTAATCGCAATGACTGAAATGCCATAACGGGCGCGGACTTGCGACTCCATTAGCGATTTGCCTATCAAATTGTCTGGGGCGGCGATTTCTACTACTCCCGTATCATGACCTAACTGAAGAAAGTCGATAAAGTTGATGGCCGACAGGCGTCGCGCTAACTGAACGCCGGCCTCGTGTTCGGGCAAGATCACTTCATCGGCTCCCACACCTTGGAGTATTTCCTGTTGGGTAACGGTGCGGGCTTTGCTGATAACGCGCCGCACGCCCAGTTTACGTAAATTGACCGTTGCCAGCAGGTTGGCCTCAAACACCGAGCCGGTACAGACTACGCCTGTATCGAAGAACTCCGCGCCGACCTCGCGCAGTGCATCGATATCGGTGGCATCCATCTGCACCACATGGGGCAGCATGTTCGACACTTGTTGCACGCGCTTTTTGTCAACATCAATGGCGAGAACCTCGTGCCGATACGCCGTAAGCGCCATCGCCAGACTGGTTCCAAATCGCCCCAGGCCGATGATAATAAATTCGTGGTGATGTTTAGCGTTATTTCCGGGCAGGGCAGGCGTATCCGTATGGGTACTAAAAAGATTTTTTATAGAACGAACAAGACGGGTTGCCAAAGTCGGTTCAGAGTTGGACATAATTTTCACTTTCTGAGATTTTGTATAGGGCGATTGGGAGATTGCAAGATTAGGTCACTAGAGAAATAATCTCTTAATCTCCCATCCCCTAATCTCCATCTTGAAATATATCGGAACTGCTACTAATAACAACGTTTAGCCAATAATTATTTTTTCTTCCGGATAGTGTAACAGCGTGGGACGCTGGCGTTGCGCCAAAGCCACCACTAACGTTAATGGCCCTAAGCGTCCCCAAAACATAGTAAAAATAAGAAGTAACCGGCTAACTGAGCCAAATTGATCGGTGATGCCCAATGAATAGCCGGTATTGGAAAAGGCGCTGATGACTTCGAACCCAACGGCAAAAGCGTGGCCCTGTTCTAATAAGGTCAAGAGCAAGGTCACCGTTACAATGAGCAAAACAGACACGGTAAGAATAGCAATGGCTTTTGTCACCGTCTCCGTGGGTAGTGTGCGGCCCATAACACGCGTTTGATCATAGCCACGTACGGTCGAGATGAGCGTGAATAAGACCACGGCCACGGTCGTTAAACCGACACCACCGCCCATCGAGGCCGGTGCCCCGCCGATGAACATCCAAATGATAACCACAAACTGGCTCGCCTCGCCCAGATCGCCCATCGGGATCAGTGTAATTCCGGCTGTGCGACTGGAGACGACGGTGAAGAAGGCCATCCACCAGCGCTCGGCGGTTGGCAGCAGTGACAAGGTATGGCCTTGCACAAATGACTCGTCAACCATCACAATAAACGTGCCAATAATTGTTAATATGATGGTAAAAGGCAAAACCAAACGGGTGTGCAGCGACAGCCGCTGTACTTTGGGCCAATGAACAATGTCATAAACAACTGTTACGCCTAACGTTCCGGTTTTGATAAGAATACTGAGTACAATAATAGAAATATTATTTTTACGCACAAAGATCAACAATGGGTCATCAAAACCATGGAATAGATCGAAACCGGCATTGCAGAAGGCTGAAATGGAGTGAAAAATGGCATAATAGGCGGCAGTCTGCCAATCTAAAACGCGAACCCATTGCGAGAATAGAAAGATGGCTCCAATGGCCTCGATAATAAGAGTGATATACATCACTCGGCTGGCCAGATGAAGAATACCGTGACCTTCATCAACTCCTAAGTTTTGCTGTAGTAGATTGCGTTCGTAAAACGAAACGCGCCGGCCAATAAGCCTAAATAAAATGATAGATAGCACGATGAAGCCCACACCGCCTACCTGAATAAGCAGTAAGATCACGATTTCGCCAAAGAGAGAAAACGTTGCCTCGGTACTCACCACGGCTAATCCGGTAACGGTGGTAGCCGAAGTAGCCGTAAAAAGCGCCTCAAGCCAAGTCAACGATTCCGGCCCTTCTGTCGACACCGGCAAAGCCAGCAGTACAGAACCGATAAGAATAATAGCCGCAAAACCCATCACCAAAATCTTTGATCCCAGAGCCGGGCCGGATCTTTGAGGATG
>JAGRBY010001031.1 GCA_020433835.1 Anaerolineae bacterium
AAAGGCGCAAGCGGGCCGGCTATCTTGAGTTATGATGGCAATAAATCTTTTCGATATCGCATTATTTCTACCGTAAAGCCGGCCTGCTCATAAACCCGCCGGGCACGATAATTATTTTCAAACACATGCAGCGTCATTGATAAAGCTCCCCGGGCATGTGCTTCCTGTTCACACACAGCAATAAGTTGCCTGCCAAGCCCTGAACCTTGGGCTGCTTCTGTAACGGCGATAGCCTCTAAATGGCAGCTTGGCGCTCCACTTAGCGCATCGGGCCTCAAACGCACCATCGCCATTCCCAAAATGTGGTTCTTTTCCGTACAGCCGACAAATACAAAGCAGTCAGGTTGTTTTCCCGCAGTCCATTGCTCAAAAAGTTCAAGATCCCCAGCCCACAAATCGTGCGGCTGGCGATAACTTGGCACCTCAAAGTCTGCAAGGCGAGGCAGTAACGCGCGGATGGTCTCTCCGTCGGCTGCTTCTGCCTTTCTGATTGAATAGTTCATCCGATAGTTTAGCCTTTCTCAACAATAAAATGGACATCGATAATACTCACCTTCTTTCGCACCGCAAAATTCAGGTGACAGTCACGTATTGGTTATAGATCAGCGTTGGATTGGCCCAAATAGGTCGATTTAGGATGTTCAAGGGACTGTCACCAACCCCTTTTTCATCATCAATTGTAAAAATGTTAACAATAATCTAATACTTATCTCATCCCCTTCTCATTAAAATTCAGCAAAATAGTAAAGTACCCTTTTCATTTAAAGGGACTTTCATTAACTGTTGGACGTAAGGATTGTTTGGGTAACCTTGTCGAGTTGATGGAAGTATGGATAATGATAAAAAACGAATGTGACGAAACGTCGTGTATACTTCGCACCCACTATCCCACAAACAAATTCGACGATTAAGATAAATTTTCTATTAGGAGAGCCAAAAGGAATGGATTCAAAAAACGATTTAAAAAAGAAACAGCAAACTTCACCACTTAAACGATGGACCATTATAGGGGTTGTTGTTCTACTTGTAGGAATTTATGCCTACGGCGTTACCAGCACCCGCACCATTGCGCAAGAGGTCTCACTGCCCGAGGTTGTCAGCGCAATTGAAGCCGGTGAGGTAAAAGAGCTAACGGTACAAGGCGATACCCTGACCGTAACGAAAACAGACGGCACCAACCTTCAAGCCCGCAAAGAATCGAATATTAGCACGGTTGAGGCCCTACAAATTTTGGGCGCACCGGTAGAAACATTGAAAACGCTGCCCATTATCGTGCAAGATCCCGGCACTAGCCTAACCAATCTGCTAAGTGTAATTATTACCTTTCTACCCCTTTTATTTATCGGTTATATAGTTTTCCGCGTTGCCCGGCAAATGCAGTCTGGTGGCGGAATAATGGGGTTGCCGACGCGAATGGGACGCAGCAGTGCCCGCGTGGTATCGGGTGCCAATGCCAAAGATGAAGACGCCGTTGCAACGCCGCAAGTAACGTTCGATGACGTTGCCGGTGCCGAGCAAGCCAAGCTGGAGTTGCAAGAAGTAGTCGAATTCTTGAAGGAACCAGAAAAGTTCCTCAAGCTGGGCGCACGTATCCCCAAAGGCGTCCTGATGGCCGGACCTCCGGGAACGGGTAAAACATTGATGGCCAAAGCCATCGCCGGTGAGGCCGGCGTGCCATTTTTCAGCATCTCCGGTTCTGAGTTTGTTGAGATGTTTGTTGGTGTGGGAGCTTCAAGAGTACGCGATCTTTTCAAGCGGGCTAGAGAGCAAGCCCCGGCCGTTATCTTTGTTGATGAGATTGACGCTGTTGGTCGGCAGCGCGGCGTAGGTCTCGGCGGCGGCAACGACGAACGAGAACAAACGCTAAACCAGATTTTGGTGGAAATGGATGGTTTCAGCACCGATACGAATCTGATCATCATCGCCGCTACCAACCGACCCGATGTCCTAGACCCGGCTCTCTTGCGGCCCGGTCGCTTCGACCGGAAGGTTATTCTCGACCGGCCCGATGTTAACGCCCGCGAAGCCATTCTGCGAGTCCATACCCGAGGCAAACCGCTGTCGCCCCAAGTCAAACTGCCCGATTTGGCGAAATTGACACCCGGCTTTGTAGGAGCCGATTTGGAAAACCTGGTCAACGAAGCAGCTATCTTCGCCGCACGGCGCAACCAACATATGATTACCCAAAATGAGTTTCAAGATGCAATGGAACGAATTGTGGCCGGACCGGAACGCAAAGGCAAAATTATTAGCGACCACGAACGCGAGGTCGTTGCCTACCACGAAGCCGGTCACGCCGTGGTGATGCACCTGCTGCCCAACCACGATCCCGTACACAAGGTGACGATTGTCCCCCGCGGCATGGCAGGTGGG
>JAGRBY010001032.1 GCA_020433835.1 Anaerolineae bacterium
ACGCGTCGGGAAGGCTGAATCCGGCGTACAGGGGCCTTCTTTTGTTGGCGTGAATGCATGTTACGTTGGAAGAGTTACATCAGAGTTGGCGTGAATGCATCTTACGTTGGAAAAGTTACATCAGAGTTGGCGTGAATGCATGTTACGTTGGAAAAGGTCGATCAGAGTTGGCGGGAATGCATCTTACGTTGGAAAAGTTCGATCAGAGTTGGCGGGAAGGGTGTTTTACAGCGTCACTGGGGCATTTTTTGCTAAAAAGCAGTCGATTCCGGCGAAAAAACGAGGTCAGCTAGACCACGACCCGATCTGCCCTTGCCCGACCGGCCTCGCTAGCGTATTGGCTGGGTGAGCAGCCCACAATGCGGCTAAAAGCGGTGCTAAAGGCGCTCGATGACTGATAGCCAATGTCGAAGGCGATCTCGGTTAATGACTTATCGCTGTGCAGCAGCGCATCTTTGGCCAGGGCCATGCGCCACGCCAGCAGATACGCAACCGGGGCGGCCCCAACGGCAGAGGTAAAATGGCGGGCAAACGAGGCGCGAGACATGCCGACCCGCGACGCCAGTTCGGCAATGGTCCAGGCTCGCCCCACATCCGCATGGATCTGGCGCAGGGCCAGGGCCAGTTGGGGATCGGCCAGGCCGGCCAGTAAGCCTTTTAGCGGCGGCTTTTGCTCGCTGCTTTGGCGGCGCAGGGCCTCAATCAGCATAATCTCGACCAGGCGAGACAAAATAAGCTCTTGCCCCAACCACTCCGATTGCAACTCTTCGATAATCATGGCGATAATGCTGCGCAGCCTGTCGGTTATGCCTGCCGAGGCTTGAATATGGATGGTCGGCGGCAGCAGCTCGGTTAAAAGCGCAACATTGGCCGGATCACACAGAAACAGGCCGCCAATCACCCGCGTTGTCCGCTCGCCGTTCGAGCCATCGCCAACGGTGAAGTTATCGCCATGCACCGCTTTGAAGGCCGCATCGGTGAGAACGGTTTCGACGCCGAGATCGCTGCCAAACGTGGCCGACAGCGGGTGCGGCACAAGGAGGTAATCCCCCTCCCGCAATTGAAGTGGGTCGCCGCCATCCTGTTGAAACCAGCACGCGCCTTCGGTCACCAGAAAAAAGCTGGGGTCTTGGTAATGGGGCGAGCGGACACCCCATCGGCCTATCCCCTGTAAGCTGCCCAGCAGAACGGTTTGCGGCCGTAAAAGAGAAATAAGGTCGGTTAATGGATCCATACAAGCAGTATAGCACAAAACTTGAGACGATCAATAATGATCCCTGGACTTTTTGTTATTTACAATCCATCGGGCATCGCCTATACTAAATAACATCTCTACCAAGTTCACCATCATTCATTATAGTTAAAGGAACACACTTATGTCTAAAACAGTTTTGATTACCGGCTGCTCAACCGGCCTGGGCCGAACCGCTGCTAAAAAGTTCGCCGCTGAAGGTTGGAATGTTATAGCCACCATGCGCACACCAGACGCCGGCCTGGCGGCTGAAAACCCCGATCACATCCTGGTGACCGCGCTCGATGTTACCGACGTGGCCAGTATCGAGACCGCCATTGCCGAGGGCACAGCCCGCTTTGGTCAAATTGATGTCGTTGTCAACAATGCGGGCATTAGTACCCTGACGATACTTGAGGCGACACCACCGGAAACCATTCGCCGTATATTTGAGACCAATGTCTTTGGCCCGATCAATGTCATCCGGGCCATGACCCCCCGGTTCCGCACGCAAGGTGGCGGTGTCTTTGTCAATGTTAGCTCGGCGGTTGGCATTGCAGCCGCGCCGCTGCTATCGATTTACGTGGCCACCAAGCATGCGCTGGAAGGGCTGTCGGAGTCGCTATCGTATGAGCTTGAGTCGCAGAATATCCGCCTCAAGCTGGTGGAACCGGGCGCGATGCGCACCACCAACTTTGCAAAGAGCACCCTGGCCGCCTTGCAGGATATCCCCATGCCGCCGGCCTATAAACCGTACTTCGATCATATGATGCAGGCGATGATGAATTCATCGTCAGAGGTTGCCGACGAAGAGCAGGTGGCCGAGACGATTTTTGCTGCCGCCGGCGACTCCTCGTCCCGTCTGCGCTATGTCTCCGGCCCCGATGCCGAGGCGATGACCAATCTCAGGTGGTCAACTTCTGAGGAGCACTATCTGGCTACGATGCGTGAGATGGCGGGGCAAACAACGTGGATCAACCGCGCTCAAAACTGAGGCGCGTTGTATAAAGCTTCTACACAGCATTCTTCAATGCCTCTTAATAAAGAGGTAGCCTCAATATGGATTTCAAGGAGGTCATAGAAATGGAGGCCGATGTCATGCCCGAATGTCTTTATCGGGCATCCAATCGGTCTTAGGG
>JAGRBY010001033.1 GCA_020433835.1 Anaerolineae bacterium
TCGATATCTACGCCTCGGCGCTTAACCGGGCCGATTTGAGCCAGCGACGGGGCAAGTATCCACCCCCGCCGGGCGCCTCCGATATTATGGGCTTGGAGATGGCCGGCGTGATTGCCGCAGTTGGGGCTAGGGTCACCAACTGGCAGGTCGGTGATCGGGTGTGCGCCTTACTGCCGGGCGGCGGTTATGCCGAGCAGGTTAATGTGCCAGCCGATATGCTCATGCCCATTCCCGATAACTGGAGTTTTGAGCAAGCAGCGGCCTTACCGGAAGTGTTTTTTACGGCTTACCTGAATTTATTTATGGAAGGCAGTCTCGAACCGGGCGAGACTGTTTTGATCCACGGCGGAGCCAGCGGGGTTGGTACAGCCGGGATTCAGTTGGCCCACCAAGCTGGCTGTCGTGTCTTGATCACCGCCGGAGCGGATGAAAAGCTCGCCGCTTGCCGCGATTTGGGCGCGGATTTAACGATTAATTACAAAGAAGAAGATTTTGTCGAACGCATTCGCACTTACACCAACAATGCAGGTGTCGATCTGATCTTGGACATGGTTGGCGCCGACTATTTTGAGCGCAACCTCAATCTGTTGAACCCATACGGCCGGTTGGTCTTTATTTCCACGCTCAGTGGCGCAAAAACAGAACTAGATATCAGAAAGCTGATGGGTAAACGGCTACGCCTCATCGGCTCGGTGCTACGGGCGCGGCCACTAACTGAAAAAGTCGCGATCAAAGAGCGCCTTATGGCCCAGTTTTGGCCTTCGCTACTAGATGGCTCGATCAAAACAATCATCGATTCCGTTTACCCGATCGAAAAAACCGAAGAAGCCCACCACTATATGGCCGAGAATAAAAACATCGGCAAGATTATTTTGAAGGTTCGTGGCTGATGACCAGATTCACGCAAATACGTTAAAATATCAGAAACGGATTAGCCACCAAGGTTTGGTAATTTCACTAAATTCTTGTGCTAATCATGCTTATTTCCTATAGTAAAAATCAATAAAAGATTGTATCATCAATATGGATCGATAGAATTTATGGGGGCTTTCCTGGCCGGTGCCGTGAGGGTCCATAATGATGATATTTAACAATCAAAAGAACAACAAACGATTTAGACGAATTGTCGTTAAACTTAAACGCAAATGCGTCAACTCTTTGTTGAAACTGGGCGAACACCGGTCGCCTACCTTCCTCTGCCACCACGAAGCCGAAAAACTACACCAAAAATATCCAATTCGAGATCATTATAAATACGATATCGATTCTAAAAAAGAGCGTGCTGCCAAAAGATTCTGTAATCTCAGCCGATTTTTTCATCTGACTGGTGTTAAAAATGTTGTAGAAGTAGGGGCCGGCGATGGAAGATTGGCTTATCTGTTTGCGCAAAACGGTTTTATCTCCCATATTATTGATATAGAAGATTGGCGAGATGACGACGTAAAACGAGCGAAAAATATTTCATTCAATCGAATCGATCCAATGGAAAAATATGGGAGGCCGGCAAATACAACCGATCTGGTCATCTCATATAATTCATTTGAACACGTTGCCGACCCAACCCTGGCCCTCCAAGAAATGATTCGAATTACTCGCCCAGGTGGGTACATTCATTTGGAGTTTGGTCCCCTATATAATAGCCCATGGGGATTGCATGCCTACCGAACTTATCATGCCCCCTACCCTCAATTCCTACTTGACAAGCCTGTATTGCAACAATTTGTTGTTAAAAATGGAATCTATGATTTAGGTGCTTATAGGCAAAATTTTCAATATATAAATAAATGGGCTTTGGACGATTACCGCCGCTTAGTTTCTGCGTTAGAAAATCGCGTTAGAGTTATAAAATTTCGTCCAAAAATCATGACCGACGAACTTTGGGTCATTTTTCGATACTTAAAGTGCTTCTGGGGATATAATTTATCATTCGATGAGTTGGTAACTGCCTCCCTAACCATTACGCTCCAGGTAAAGTAAGATTCTTACAATTGTCAGCAAAAATACTGGGTAACAGTCGGTTTAGTAGACTAATCAACTAACTTAGTAGACAACCATTGAGGTTAGGTAAGAAGTGCCTATCCCCTCCACACGTCTATTTCTTGGGAAATATGTAGCCTAAGGTTGTTCGTCCTCATCCTCCTTATCAGGATCTTCCACGTAAGATGGATCGCACTCGGCAATGCGACCGGCCGCTCCGATTTCACCGGTCCAGATCATGTCGCCGCTGGTAAAGAATGCCAGCGCTTCTTGTTGAGAAAAGCTCTGATAAATTTGGCCGTCGGGATCGGTGAAATTGCCGCCGGTTTGTTGGGGGACGAAAGTCGTCGCCCCATCGGGTTCAATCTTAAAGAGACCATTTGCTCCCCATA
>JAGRBY010001034.1 GCA_020433835.1 Anaerolineae bacterium
CTGGCTCAATGCCCGGCCTACCAGCAGGATCGGCAGCAAAGCGAGGCCCAACGCACCGTCGCCTCTGAATCGCTCAAAGTGCTGGATCGTCACGCCCAAAAATTGATCGAAGAGATGTACTTTTGCTTGCGGGTCCACCTTTTGGACGAACCATACCGGATGGAGGAATGGGGCTTTGATCTGAAGCAAACCACCGGCCATATCATCTGGCCGCGCGGTCGCACCGGGCGGATGGCCTTGTTATCCATCTACATCAAGCAGGAGTTGAGCCGGCCGGCGGCCTTACGCCTAACCCGGCCCAACTTAGAGGACGTCATTGTCTTGCGGGATGAGATCAAAGCCATTCAGGCGGCCAGTCGGGCCGGTTACACGCGTCGCAAGAAAAGCAACGCCATCGGCTACGCTTTATCCCGGCAAATGACCGAATGCCTCCGCGCCGCCGGCGTGTTTCTCATCTCTCGTCGGTTTAATTACCGGATCACCCATGATTTGGAGAAGTGGGGGTTTAAGGTGGTCAAACGGGTGTCGAGGGCGGGGAATGGTGCTTTGAGTTAGCGATAAGATCATCCATACAGTTAATCTTTAAGGAATCTTAGAATAGTAGGCACAGTACGAACGGATTATAGCACTCTCAAATCCATTCATACTGTGTGTTCTGTTTTTGGACCAATCAGCTACCCTATTCCAACCTGGTCGCCTTATCTCGTTTCGCCTGTGCGGTTTCGGGAAATCAAAACTAATGGAGGCGTGCTATCTATTCCTTTCGATCTTAAATCCCATCCGGTCAACTATATAAGCTCCTTAGATTCACCATTTTTATCTTTTTTAGCTTCGCTAAATACTGTAACCTTCTCGTTGCCAAAAAGACACTACTTAACGGACCTGCATCAGATGTTCACATGGTTATTTAGGGCGCGATAATCCAATGAAAGTGAGTAGTATGGCCGTTAATGGGCTTTATTACATCTTTCGCCATCCGCCCATCGTTTAATGTTACATTTTTAATAGCATTCCAAAATGCATTTGTGTTGGTTTGTTGATATGTTACATAGACAGTGAGTATTTTGGAGCCATAGGTGGCATCATTGAGATGCGAAATAATCGTTGCCGCCGTTGCGGCATCGCGGGCATTATAACCATTAAACCATCCGTCAACGTGTCTGCCGTCTTGATGAGTACTATGGGGCGAAAATTTACCACCATTCATGTTACTCATATCGCCAACTGTGATATTTGAGAAATGTTCTATAATGGTTTTAACGCTTGGTTTTATCCAATCATCACCACCTTGGTTACCATCTCGTAAACCATAACGATTTGAATTAGTATAGCGCACAAGAATTTCAACCGCTCCAAAATCTTTTGTTGCCTCTTCTCCAGAACTGGATTTAGCTTTAACTCGAAGGCTCAATGTGCCATTTGTAGCGCCATTTATATTAGCGGCCTGAGCTGAGGGCAGTTCAAACAGCAGTTGCGAGGTAGTGATTTCAACTTTTTCATCTTCTCCAAATGGCTCAAGCAATTGTGTTTTTGCGTCTGTTGCCAAATTAGCTGTGGCAACAACATTACCACCCTGGATAATTTCAAGTACTAAAGATTGAAGTTCATCGTCCTTGTCGCCTTCTACTGTTATCGTGCCGTGAACGCGGGTATTTCCTCCGAAATAACTATGAGGAGCTGTACTCAGATACTTGAGCTTCCGATTATCTATATCATTTAGAGCCAAAGATGTAATTGATAATTTTTTTTCTTGAACCAGATCCACAACAACCTGGGAATCATAAAGTCCATCTGCTACATTGGCCACAGCAATATCAACTTGAATTGTATCATCCTTATCGACAGATAGTGGTGTTTCACGCCATTCTGTAGCACCTGATGAATCAAACGCACCTAGACCTAGTCCGTTCATGCTGTTACTCTCCAAAATCGAAGTTCCTGCAAGTTGACTTCGGATCGAAATATTGAAATAGTCATTAAATTCAGTACCAAAATATCCACCTGGAACTTCACTTGTAATAAATCGATAACGAACTGTAACATTTTTTACATTGGACTTAGGTTTAAAGGTTCTTGAAATCGATTGCTGACCTTCCCCCGAGGTATTTAACATCAGATCCATATCAGTTGCTGAGGTTTGAAAATTAGGCACCAATCCTTCGACATGTTGGATAATCTGAACGGGCGCCGTTCCAATATTCCAACCACTGGTGCCAAGACTAAAATCGTTATTGTCAATTGTACTAAGTGTATCAAAACCTTGGAGTGATAGTGTTATATCCCCCGTATCTCCTGTTGTAGCCAGTGAAGCAAAACGATTATTATTATCTTTGGCCGTTAGAAAGACTGTTCTGGCAGGAATATTTT
>JAGRBY010001035.1 GCA_020433835.1 Anaerolineae bacterium
CGATAACAAAGTCGCACTTTTCGCGTCGCGCTAGCATCGTGCCTTCGCGTACCAGGTCGGTGGTGGGTTCGCCGACAACGTTAAAGGTGCTGTAGCCGATGCTTTTGAAGGTAAGATGTTCGATGACCGGCGCGGCGCGATGGCCGGAGCTGCCCATCACCACCAGAGCGCGGCGGCCCATCTCGGTCACCAGGGTTTCTAAACTGGCCAGACTGCCCGTGCCAAAGATAATGCGCGAGGCGGTTGCAAATTCAAATTGAATCATAATGTTCTCCTTTGAAAGTACCCCTCACCCCGTCGCTACGCGACTCCCCTCTCCCTAAGGGAGAGGGGTTGGGGGTGAGGGCTGAAGGTCAGGCTCTTATAATACGACCAATCGAGAGGGATGAAAAATATAGCGTTTTAGAGACGGGGGTTTAATAAGACGCAGAGTGAGCATCCTCAGATGCGAACGGGTTGGCCCAAGCCGCTCCGCATCTGAGGATACTCCGCACTACTGTCCGAAAGATTACTCCGTCGGCAGCGTGGCGAGGTAAAGATTATTGTTGTCTAACACAAACATCCTGCCGCCAATTTCATCGACATAGATGTCTTGTAAATTGGTAAACGAAACACCGGCTTCGGTATTGGGCTTAAACTGGCGCAGGAAGCTGCCGTCTTTGTTGAGTTGCACAATGCGCTGGTTGCCGGCATCGGCAATGTAGATGTGCTGAACATCCTCATCGGGCTTGGTGAAGATGGCGACCGGGTTGTTGAACGGTAAATCAAGTCCGGTCACGTTGAATTCAGCGGGTTGGCCGGTCAGAAACTTGGCGATGCGGCCATCTTGATACAGGACGAAAACGGCCCCATCAATCGCCATATCGACGGCGTTGCTGAGGTCAACCGGGACGTCGGTGGTAAAGAAGTTTTGGGGCGGCGCATTGTAGCCATCGACAGTGGGCAGGTAGCGCAACAGCTTGTTAGCCTGCGGATCGAGCACGTAGAAGTTGCCGAAATAGCTGTCGACGGCAACGGGCAGTTGTAAAGTATCGCCACCGGCCAGAGCCGATGTCGCCAGCCCCCAGTTGGTGCTGTATTCCAGCAGTCCGGTGCTGTTGAGTACCACCAAATCGCTGGTTTGGCGATTGCCGCCGGTCGGCATCCAGGTCATATCGATCAAATCGCCGACCTGAATGTTATCAACCTGTTGGCCTTTGGCCGCAATCAAAACGTTTTCATTATCGTCCAGCAGGGCGTTGCCTTCATTGTCCAGAGTGTGATGATAAATACGGTCGTTGCCTTTGTCTAAAACATAGACCTCGACACCCTCGACGATGATGCCACTAGTTTGCGTGCCTTCATCCGTATACTGGCGCAGTTGGGGTATCGCCGCCACGCGCTGAACATTGCCGACGCGGTCGGTTTCGAGCGCAATCTGCTGGCGCATTTCGGTGATTTCGGGCTGATCGGGTTTGATGGTTTCGGCCTGAACGAGGGCGGTTTCAGCTTCGGCCATCAAACCGAGTGCCGCCGCCGTGTCGACCTCGCGGGCCTGTTCGATTTTACTTTGGGCGGTGGTGATGTGTTCGGTGTACTCCGCCTCGCGCAGCCGCCCTTTTTGCAGGTAGCTGATGCCCACAATGATGGCAACCAGAATGGGAATGGCGATGGCGATGTTGCGCAGCAGCCGCCAGGGTATAGTCGAGGTTTCCGGTTCGGCCTGCATGCCGGCCTGTCGGGGTTTTTGCTGGGCGGCTGAAGGCATAACCAGGCCAAACAACCCCTTAAAGGCCCGGCTGATGAGCAGCACCAGCATCAGCAGCCCCGCGCCTAAGCCGCGCACAATGGTCTGTAGCATGGATTGATCTTCGACCGTTTCCTCTTCTTCATAATCATCAACATACTCCCGGTCGAGCAGCGTACTCTGAGGAGCGGCCGGATTGGGCGTGTAGGTTCCCGGCCCGTGGCGATGTTTCTTGACACCGGATTCGTGATGCGGCGTTGTCCACTTATCGCCTTCATAGGGACGCGCCATCGGTTTTTTGCTGGGGATAGCGACCGTTTCCTCTTCAAACAGTTCTGGAGGATGGGGCGGGATTTCTTCTTTGACAGGTGCCGAAGCGGGCGCGGGCGTCGGTTCCGGTTGAGCCGGCGTTACGTCCGGCTGCTCGGGTGCCTTACTGCGGCCAAACCACTGCATGGGTTTCTGCATAATCGAGGTGTTGGCAAAAACGGTGGCCAACCCGCCTGAGCCGGGAATTGGCTCTCCAACGGCCTCAATGCGCTCTGGTATAGGCTCATCGTCATAGACTTCAGCCGGGGTTTCTTGTCGACCCCGATTGAACAGGTCACCCAGTTTTGGCGATGACGCCAGCTTGAACGGG
>JAGRBY010001036.1 GCA_020433835.1 Anaerolineae bacterium
TGTAAAAAGCAGGGCTTGAGCCTGGTTCAGGTTGGCCCGCTCGGCCAGCTTGAGGTAGAGCTGCTTTTTACGCCCGCCCTGCTGTAAGGACCAGCCGGCCAGCATCCCGTGCGGTGAAGTTACGTAGGGCTGGCCTTGCCGCCGGGCCAATTGCATAGCGAGGGTGGACGTATAGGAAAAGATGGCATGCACGTGCAGCAGATCGTAGTCAGCCAGGTGCCGTCCCAGCCAGGTGGTGAATGAGGCCGAAAAGGTAAACTCTCGTACCGCCGGTATGGCCGGGGAGAAGCGGGCGAAAAATTGAACCGGAACCTGCTCGATCTCGATCCACCGGTCTAGCGGCACATCGAGCAAATTAGGTCCATTATCATTGGTCGTAGCAATGGCCGCGTCGATATTGAGCCGGCGCAGGGCGCGCACCATATCCAGCACGGCCCGGCTGGTCCCGCCGCGAACATCGGCAATGGAAGGGATAACATGTAAGATTCTCATGAGCGAGTCTGCAAGCCTTGAACGCTTTTTAAGATATGGTTATTAATGCCCTCAATGGTCCACAGATAGCCACAGTTCGTCACAGATAACATCATAATTTAGATAAAATCTGTGACTATTCGCGTGGTAGGACAACATATAATCGTAGAAAAGGTTAAACCAAGGTTAGGCGTTAGGAAGAAACCACGGATTTCACTGATTTCACGGATTAAAAGGTGAAAAATCAGTGTAATCCGTGTCATCCGTGGTTATTTAAGTCTTGTCCTGGTCTAAAGAATTCGCCATGTTTTAGTGCAGAGCTACCATCCGCGTGAATCTGTGGATAAATTGGGTTACCGTCACTTCTAAAACCGGCCTGATTCGAGTCTAGCCTACAGTTTCTGGCTTCGATAAGCGGGTTTTATCCGGTTTGGCCTCATGGCCGGCCGGAGGTTGGGGCGAGTCCACCGGCCCGTCTGAGCGGCAGCCGGAACGGCGGGCGCAGCAGGGTGGGCGGCAGACCCAGGGGTTGGGCTGGGCCGGACCGGCGTCACGGTGGGCGCCGATTGGTACTAGCCCAACGTAATTACATAATGCCCCAGCGCCAGATAGAGCAGCAGCGCCATAATGGGAAAGGTCAGGTTGCCCAGTAGATAGGCTTCAAAAACGCTGCCAAAAAGCAGCGAGGCCAAACCGCTGATGACCATGCTGCTTTGCAAAAATAACATACGCGACTTTTGACCGATCCCGACCAGCCGGCCCATCATCTGTAACGCGGTCAGCCCGAAGAGCAATAGCGGGATCAACCCCACCAGACCCACGGCGGCGGCGGTCCCCAGCCAGGAACTTTCACCATAGCCCATCAGCCGATCTCCCCGGAGTGGTGCCCCAAACAGCGGGTAGGCCTGAAAATTGCGCCATAGAATGGCCCAGATCCCGTCGCGGGAATTGGTACCTGATAACAATTTGTCGTTAATGTTGGTCAACGACAAATCGACCAGCAGTGCATTTTGGTTAAAGACAATAATGACAACGCCCAGCGCCAGGCCCGCCATCAGGCCGATGCGCAGCAGCAAGCCCACCCGCTGCCGGTAAAAGAACAGCACGGTGGTGATGGCCATGAGCACTCCGGTACGGGAACCGGTCATATACAACGCCCCCAGAACCAACGCCAGGCCGCTGAGCCATAATAGGCGGCTCCGAAGGTGGTGCGCCGGCTGTTCGATCAGAAAGATGAAGGCTGGGAGAATGGCCGCCAGCAGGGTGGCCGCATGCTGGGGATTGCCGGTGGTGCCCACCAGCCGGCCCTTGACAAAGGTGATCGCATAGAGGTCAAAGACGGCCTGATACAGATTGACCGCTAAAAAAATCAAACCGACCAGCGCCATCGACCAGGCCGCCAGATAAAAGCCTTCTTCGTCCATTATCCAGCGAGACGGTCCCCAATTAATCATCACCACCACCGCGCCGAAGGTGGCCGCGGCCAGCGTGGCAAACGAGGGGCTGCCAAAGAGAACGGTTTTGAGAAAGATGGCCAGTTGAACCCCGATCAAAAAGAGGATCGGTGTTGGCATCGATCGCCCTCGCCCCTTGGTTGTCCGCTGCCAGGCCAAAATGAGCAGTAAACCCAGCAAGGCGATCGTCAACGGCCGGCCCATCTCCCGCAGTTGCTGTAAGGGGAAGACCAACGCCGGAGGTTCCAAAACGAATTCATTTCTAAATTTGGCCAGCGAGGCGGCAAAGCGGCCCAGGCTGACCAGCAGCCAGGCCATTCGGGCCGAACGCCGGGCGATAAAGACCAGGATTAGCCCGACCCCCACTCCGGCCAGGCCGATTGGGGTAAATAAAACTTGAAAAAGTTGAGTCAGGAAGTTCATAAATTCTAATTTCTA
>JAGRBY010001037.1 GCA_020433835.1 Anaerolineae bacterium
GCTTGATAGGCAACCAGACGTTTGGCCTGAACCAAAATTTCATCCAAAACGTCTCTGTGGCGGGTATGGGAAGTAAGCGCCAGCGCGATCTCGGTTAGAGTCTCAGACAGTAATCTTTTCCCGCGCTCCGACTCAAGCAATGTATCTTCAACCTCAGTAGGGGTGGGCAAAGTCTCAGAAGTAAGATAAGTCATCGTTAAAGTTGCGCATCAAACATGTCACGTATCTTATTGACTAAATCGATAGGGGTAAAAGGTTTACGCAAAAAGTTTGGCCCATTTTCCGACACGCCATAATGGGTAATAGCATCGTTACTGTAGCCAGACATATATACAACCTTTAACTGGGGTTGTTTCCCTAAGAGTTGCTCGGCTAACGCTTTGCCGCCCATACCCGGCATAACAACATCGGTTAGCAACATATGGATAGGTTCGGTGCGCGACTCGTAAATTTTTAGCGCATCTTCTCCGTTTTTTGCTTCGACGAGTTTGTAATTGTACTTTTGCAAAACCCATTTGATAAGGGCACGCATCTCTGTGTCGTCTTCTACAAAAAGAATGGTCTCAAAACCGCAGTTTGGCGCTACTTGAGGCACTGGACGTACAGCGGGGCGCGGAACATCATTAACCCAGGGTAGGTAAATCTTAAAGGTCGTGCCCTGATTAAGTTCGCTCTGTACTTGAATATGCCCGTCACTTTGCTTGATAATACCAAAAACAATCGCCAATCCCAGGCCGGTTCCCTGGCCCACTTCTTTGGTGGTGAAAAACGGCTCAAAAATATGCGATTTAACTTCATCACTCATTCCGGCTCCGGTATCGCTTACTGATAATTCGATATATTTGCCGGGTAGGGCATCTAAACTATTGTCTTTGTCTAAAACAACGTTGCTTGTCTTAATGCTGAGTTGACCACCCTCAGGCATCGCATCTCGGGCATTAACAACCAGGTTGATAACGGCCTGCTCAATCTGCACAGGATCGGTTTTGGTAAGCCATAGATCGGGGTTGAGGTCAATATCCAAATCGATATGCTCGCCGGCCATACTGTCTAACATTTTGGTGATATCGGTGATAACATGATTCAAATCAACTATTTCAGGCGTAATAGCCTGCTCACGGCTAAAGGCCAACAGCTTACTAACCAGATCCGCTGCGCGACGCCCGGCGTGCAAAATCCTTTCAACAGATTCTTGGGCATAGTCGTCCTCATCAATTTCCGTCTGTAATAATGCGGCAAAGCCATTGATGACCGTTAACAAATTGTTGAAATCATGCGCAATACCGGCGGCTAATTGCCCCACGGCCTCCATCTTTTGAGCTTGACGATACTGTTCTTCTAATGCCATTTCGCGGGTAACATCTCGCTGGACGCTAACATAATTAACAATGGTTCCATCATCATCGCGTACTGGAGTTACAGTCGACTCAAATATGTACAGCGTTTTATCTTTTTTGATGCCGGTTAACCGGCCTTGCCATACCCGACCGGCTTCAATGGCGCGTTGTAGCGCCAGATATCGCTCTTTATCATGGTTTTTGCTGTTGAGAAAATCGGGCGATAAACCAATAACTTCCCCATGGGTATATCCGGTTACTTTTTCGAAGGCTGGATTGACATAAACGATTCTATTGTCGGAATCAGTGATGATAATACTTTCAGCCGTTTGCTCTAAAGCGGTACTCAGGCGATGCCGTTCCTCATTTAATAACGCCAACTCTAAATTGCGGCGGCGAATCATCTGTTCCGCTTGCTTACGCTCGATAGCATACTTTAAGGTTCGAACCAGCAGATCGCTCTCAATTTTGCCTTTTACCAAATAATCTTGTGCCCCTTCTCGCACAGCTTCCAGGGCAAAAGCCTCGTCATCAAGACCGGTCAAAAGCACAATGGGAATATGAAAAATATGCTGTTGTACTGTTTCCAGTGTTTCAAAGCCATAACTGTCGGGCAGTTGCAGATCAAGCAGAATAACATCAAAATCTTCCGTTTCCAGCAAATCGAGACCTGTGGCTAATCGCTCTGCATTTTTAACCTGAAACTCGGCGGTCATGGATTCTTTGAGAAGGAATTTGATGAGATAAGCATCTCCGGGGTTATCTTCAATAAGAAGTACTCTAATGGGAACACCCAAATTTTTAGTTCGAAGCCTGGTTGATGAGTTTTTGAGATTGTTGATGTTCATAAAGCGTTACGATGTCCTGTTTGGTGATTTGTGATGGTAATTGAGATTAAGTAAGGTAGAGATGGTGATACAAAATCTTGGTATGGAGATGAGAACGAATTTTGGTCAAATAGTAACTCCTTGCAATGAACTGGGGTTTAAGCTAAAAAGTATTCTCTAATACCCTGTATGGCTTT
>JAGRBY010001038.1 GCA_020433835.1 Anaerolineae bacterium
AATATCGCCTCGATTAGACTGCATCAGGCTTTGGGTTTTGTTCATGTCGGCATGCTGCCCAGCACCGGGTTTAAGCACGGCCGCTGGTTGGATTGTGTGCTCATGCAGCGCAGTCTGGGCGATGGGGATCGGCGGTTGCCGGATGGCAGCCAGAATGGTAAGAATGTCTAATTGTGCGTTCCGCCTTCAAGGGTCTCAGCCTTTTCGATGGCTTGGCCGGCAGTGACGGTGTCGCCCTGCTTCAACGCGGTCAGGGCTTGGTTGATTAGGTCCAGTTGCTCGCCGGAAGCAACCTTGGCCGCTTCCTCAAGTTGATGCTCGGCGTCTGCCACCTCACCCTGCTCTAACGCATGTGCGGCGTAATGCAGGTGTTCCCCAGGGCCGGGTAGGTTGACCGTTTCATCGCCTTGCCAGGCGCGTAAGAGCGCTACCAGGTCGCGGATTTGCTGCGGAGAAAGCACCGTCCCCCAGGTCGGCATGCCTTTGGCTGGGCGACCTTCAGCGATGGTGTGAGCGTACCACTCATCGTCGAACTGGGCTAGCTTGGCCGGATCATTGAGGGCCACCGCCCGGTCCGTGCCTTGTCCGTTTTCACCGTGACAAACGACACATGTGCTCTCATAGATAACCAGTCCCTGCGCCGGATCGCCCTGCTGTGCTTCAGCGTGGTGATCAGGCGCGGTCGGCTCCCAGTTACGGATAAAGGCCACAAGCTGGTTCACCTGCTGATCGGTTAGCGGGCCGCCAAGGGACTGGTTCCAGGCCGGCATTTCGGTACCGGGTACGCCGGAGCTGATCAGGCTGAAAATTGTCTGATCATTGGTATCCGTCAGGAACTGCTTATCATTGAGCGGCGGGCCGTCTACGCCTTCCCCTTGCTTGCCGTGACATGTAATACAGTAAGTCCCAAAGAGCGAGCGCCCCTCGTCCACGGCCTGCGGCTTATCGTGGGCTTCGTCGGCGGCAATCCGGGCCGGTTCACGGAAGATGTAGATTTGGAACGAGACCATTATCGCCAGGGTCAGGGCCAAGGCAACAGCAACGAATGGTGTATAGTTTTCTCGTGGGCGCATCGTTTTCCCCTTACACTTGGGTTTCTTGCGACGGGTCGAATTTCTCCCGTTCGATGGGGGTACCGGTGTCCACCACCACTTGTCCATTGACAATCTCTATCGGGAAGAGGTCCAGCGGGCGCGGGGCCGGGCCACCGATAACCTCGCCCTTGGTATTAAAGAGTGAGCTGTGACACGGGCAGTGGAACTGATGTTCACCTTCGCGCCAGGGCACGGTGCAACCCAGGTGGGTGCAGCGTTGCCACATAGCCAACATTCCCCCATCTTCGAGACGTGAAATAAAGAAGCGACCTTTCGATATGTGGCTGACTGTATTGGGCTGGAATTCGGCAACCTGTCCGGCGACGATTTTTCCGCCAAATGCGCCCGGCTCAATCCGTGGTTTGAAGTATTTAAGCAAGGCCGTACCGGCCTGTCCGAACAACGCGACGAGTGTCACCCCAAACATCCAATTCAAAAAATTGCGTCGAGTCACACGTTGTACTGGTGACTTTGCCTGACTTGCCATACCTCACGCTCCATCTATTGAAAATGACGACCGGTGAAGGACGAAATTTCCGCCTCTATCCTTCATCCTTTTTATAGTTCATTCCACGGGTTGTACCAGAACGGCATTTGGCCCGGCCCGTACAGCTTAAAGCCCGGGCCTCGAAATAGAAAGCCGGTGACGGTGAAGACGATGGCTGAGACCAACATAATTGTGAACAATCCCAGCACTACTTCACGGGTGTTGGCTTTGCGCCGCCAGAGCACGAGCGCCGGTAGCGCAACCAGTACACCCAAAATAGCCGCCGGAAGCAGTCCCTGGGCTATCCAGAGGGGGACAGTATCGCGTAGTAATTCACGCAAGCTGAAAGCATTGTCAAGCAAGATGTAGGCTGGCATAACCACCAGGGTGTACAAGGCCGACCAGATCACAATCCACCGCCCTCGTTTCGAGGTAAACCACACGCCTACCCCCTCGCGGGAATGGTCCAGGTAGGGCAGCGCCGCCAGAAACAGGACGAGGACCACCGGGATGATCACGCCGGCCAAGGTCGGATGCATGTGTTCGAGTAATTCCTGCAACCCAACAAAATACCAGGGCGCTTTGGCCGGATCAGTCGTCACCAGCGGATTGGCGATTTCCTCCAGAGGGGCCTGCTTCAGCAGAGAGAACAGAAAGATCGCCAGCGTCACCCCCAACAGGAGGATGATTTCCCACAATAGCACCACCGGAAACGAAAATACTGTGTTCTCAGGCCCTTTGCCCACCAGGGGGCTTTCGCCGGGCATCAGTTCGACCAGC
>JAGRBY010001039.1 GCA_020433835.1 Anaerolineae bacterium
ATTTCAAATTTATATTTTCAGGTGTTGGAAAAGAAATAGCAGAAAAAATTATTGAGCTATACAAAGATGAGATATCTTCTGGAAATCCATTTATTGTAAGACAAAAAGATGAGGAATTCGAGGAGATTAATACATTTAATGGAACATATTTAGTAGTAAAAAGCGGGAACCAGTTATTAGATTTGGCAAATGGGTTTGAAGCAAAAGCACAAGAAATTTCAAAAATGTATGATATTACTGGCTGCTGTGGCAGGCGTTTTCAGTTACTTGTAATTGATGAAGAACAGTATAAATTGTCCTTGAATATAGAATAATTATTACCCTATCTTTCATACCGTTCGTCAAAATCAGGTATTTCACTCATAGCATTCTCTACCGCTGCCCGTACTTTTCGTAGTTCTTTTATGCTGGATATGGCGGCAGGTTCGGATATAGCCTTAGATTCTACGTGAAGGACTCCTAGATAGAAAGAAAGAGAGAGTACCAAAAAAATTACTACCCCAACGGCTAGGATTTCTTCTCGATATAAAAATCCATTGAAGTTATAAATAAAAAGCCCAACCAATAGACATATTGGCAGCGAAAAATACAGTATGTCGCGCCTCAGCGATATTTTTTCTATGCGAAAAATCCTATACGTTTTTCGGGGCGTTCGTAGCTGCTTGTTAGAGACTAAAAATTTTCGGCTCTGGTAATAAATAACCTCTTCTTTTTGGTTTAGCTCTGGCATTTTTTCATTCCATCTTCTTTGGCCTTGATAACAACTTCATTATTATCAACTTTGTAATAGCCCACGCTGGCGGTGAATAGCGACAACTCAAATTTTGCATTGTTGGCTAGATAGTTAGCGACACAGATGCAAAATTTTTGCTGTCCTATAGGGCAATGTTTGAGGGCGATGCGCTCGCCGATAAAGCCGGTCAGAAAGACATAATTGATACCGTACCAGACAGCTACCCCGAACAATGCTGGCATGAGCCAGTCCGGTAACAGTTTAGCTATTAATTCAAACATCAATTGTTATCGCTCGATGTCCTGATCCTGGCCATAAAGGTCTTCGCGCTCGATTTCATGCGCTTGTGCCTGCTCTTGCTCTTTGGGCGCTTGCAAAATACCGCGCTCATAAAGGGATTGTTCATAGGAGCCGGGCGGGTAGGGGGTCGCGGCCTGCTGCTCTTTATCCTTATCGCCTTCGGGATCATACCAATCGTTTTTTCTTTCCGTGACTTCACGCCCGAACCACGGCTCTTCGACGACCTTTTGCCGAATATCGGTCACAGCATCCGCTAAATATGCTTTCAAACCTTTTGCCATGATAACCCCCTGAGTATGTTCCGTAAGGCTATAGCATCCCGCAGTTCAAAACAGAAAACAATGGTTGCGTTTAGGCGTTTAGCCTGAGCGTGGTTGCGGGACAGGAGGGCGGTTGCGGGGCGCGTCATTCAGCCCTTTGACAATCCAGCGCCCGTCTTTCACCCAGGCATCGGGTGGAGGAACCGAGGCCTTGAGCGGTGCATAGCGTGGGCGCTTCTGCTTTTTGATACGCGGGCGGGTGGAACCAGCGGATGACCGACCGGCCAACAGCCGCGCCAAGCCGCACAGCAACAGCCAATACAAGGCTGCGCTGCCGATGATCACCACACCCCACAGCCAGCCGTCGCGCGTCCCTGGTAGCCGCTCCCACAGTTCCGGCGGCGTGTACACAATCGCCCAGTTGATCAGCTCCGCGTGCAAGCGCGATGTGGCACGACTCAGTTGGGCTTCCTTGGCGGGATAACGGGCTGGATCATAGGCCAGCCAGCCCAGCAAAGCGGCCAGGCCTGCCGCGCTCAGTAAGATTTTCCAGGTTTTGACCGACAGTCGCACCAAGCGCTCCTTTTTGCGTATACTTTTTAACCTAGCGTAGCACAGGGAAAACTCAATATGCCCGGATACTTGCATCAACCCGATGCGCCGCTGCTGGCGTTCAGTTCGCGCGATGCGTGGACGGTGGAAGACTCGTTCAGCGGGGTGCAGGTGTTTGGCATGACCGGCAGCGGCAAAACCTCCGGCAGCGCCCAGGCCATCGCCCGCGCCCTGCTGCAAGCCGGATACGGTTTTCTCGTGTGCTGCGCCAAACCGGGCGAGGCGGAATTGTGGCGGCGCTACGCCCACGAGTGCGGGCGCGCTTCTGAACTGTTGGTCATCGGCGAAGACAGCGAGCACAGCTTTAACTTCCTCAACTACGAACTGTGCCAGGGCGAAGGCCTGCAAGCGATCAGCAACACCGTGGCGCTGTTCATGAAAATCATGGAAGCGGGACGACTCAACAAAGAAATGCCCGCCGCCGGAGAACGCTTCTGGGACGATGCGCTCGGCGA